>JBIJCY010000272.1:0-4306 GCA_044344385.1 Rhodocyclaceae bacterium
TACGCGAGGCGCTAGGGGTTGCGCCGCAGGTCGGGGGCGAGCATCCCCGGATGGGAACTCACAACCTGTTGCTAAGACTGGGGGATTCGCTGTTTCTGGAAGTGATCTCACCCAACCCCAACACCCCTGCACCAACGAGGCCACGCTGGTTCGCGCTCGACACGCTGGAGCCGGATTCGCCTCCCACCCTGTCGACATGGGTGGTGCGCACCGACAACATTCACGCATGCGCTGCCGCCTGCAGTGAGGCGCTGGGTGTTGTCGAGCCGATGAGCCGCGGCACGCTCAACTGGCACATCACCATTCCTGCGGATGGCACACTTCCATTGAACGGCATTGCGCCGGCGTTGATCGACTGGCAAACGGAGATGCATCCGGCTGCAAAACTGCAGGATCACGGATTGTCGCTTGTCCGGCTCGAACTCTTTCATCCCGAACCCGCGCGTATTTCCCGCCTGTTGCAGTCGATCGGACTGGAAGGCCCGTTTTCTGTTTCGCCGGCAAGCGACGGGCGGACTGCCAGACTGGTCGCGCACATCAATACACCGCAGGGAATTCGCGTGCTGTGACGCGCGCAACAATATTCTTGTTTATACAAATTCCCTCTCATGGGGAATCATTTCATCCACTCGCCAGCGTCTGCCTTTCGATCTTCGCTAAAGCGCTTAAGAGATCAGCTTCGCACTGTTCTTTTGAAAACGAATGCGGAACTGACCGCTTTCAACCCTGGAGGATTATGGTTGGCCCTGGAGCGTCATGCGCAGCATTGAAAGGTCATACCCTTGGGCAGTAGCCACACTTCGCGCCCTCTCAAGTTCGGCAGCGGGAAGCTCCGGCGTGCGCGAAAGTATCCACAGGTATTTCCGATTAGGATTGCCGACGACCGCCCAGCGGTAGTCTTCGTCGAGACCGATGATCCAGTAGTCGGATGAGAATGGCCAGAAGAAGGAAACTTTAAGGCGCGCGTTGCCGGATTCCGGAACGACGACCGCCTTACCCTCGGCCTCAATAAAGCCATCCGCCGTCCGGCAACGATTACGCACCACAATCCCACCCGCCTCGCGCGGCGAATACTCGGCGGTGGTATCGGCGACGCAGTTGCGCTGAAAAAACATCGGGAAGCTGCCAATCTCATACCAACGACCCAGGTAACGTTCAAGATCAACCCTCAGCACAGGGGTAACGGCAGCATCGGACGCAGCCGCCAGCAGCGGCATAAGACAAGCGATGGCCGCAAAAAGGCTGCTCAACAGTCGTTTCATAAATCGCACCGGAAATGTAATGGCTGGTGGACCGCTGGAATCGACGGACAGTTCCTGTGAAGCTGAGCACAATAGCCACTTCGTATTTGGACCAGCGAACTTTTTATGCTTGCCTTGCCACGCAAGGCAAGCCATGCCAGACTTGCATCGCAATTGCAATGCAATGCAAAAGGAACCAATATGAAAACTGCCACTTTTCCCTCATTGCGCGTCGCGCCGGAATTCCGGCAAGCCGCCGAACAGGTGCTGCAGGAAGGTGAGAGCCTTTCAAGTTTTGTTGAAGAGTCGATCCGCGAGAACATCACCCGCCGGCAGTTGCAGAGCGAGTTTGTTGCCCGCGGACTGGCCTCACGCGACCATGCGCGCGAGACAGGGGGCTACGTCAGCGCAGATGCCGTGCTTGGGCGACTGGGAAAAATGCTGGCTTCGGCAAAAGCCGGCAAATGACGTATCGCGTCCGCTTTACAGAAGAAGCGGAAAACGATCTGGTTCGGCTCTATGAATTCGTACTGGATCGGAACGAACCCGACTGGCAGTTGGCGGAGCATGCGCTGGAGGCAATCAGGAATGCCATCCGCAGCCTGGAACTAACGCCATTCAGCTTTCGCAAGGCGATTCGCAGCAATCCATTTCTTCGTGAGATGGTCATTCCGTTTGGCGCAAGCGGCTATGTCGCTCTGTACGAAATCGACAACGAAGAAACCGTCACGATTCTGGCGGTCAGGCATCAGCGCGAAGATGACTACCACTGAGATCACGGGGAGATGAAAACCATCGTGCCCCGGAGGTATCCAACGATGCGCAGGATATTCCGGATTCATCCGCAAAAATAATCCTGGCCCTTTTTACTCAGCCCCTTTGACGCCACAGCGACAACCACCTTGACGCGCATCGCGTCTGAAATCACTACCGAACTGATCTAAAATACAAAGACGTAAAGGAGATTGCCATGACACACGCCGACCTTGCTGCCCTGCCTGTTGCCGAAAAAATTCAATTGATGGAGGCCTTATGGGATAGCCTTTGCGACGACCCCGCTGCAGCGGCTGCAATCCCTGCCTGGCATGGCGAAGTACTGGCTGAACGCGCGCTGCAACTGGATCAGGGCAGCGAAGAACTAGCGCCTTGGAATGATGCGAAGCAAAGCATTCGCGACCAAATCACCAAGCTATAAATGAACATTCTCCTGAGCCGTTCGGCAGAACAGGATCTGCTGGCTGGTCATGGTTTTTACGAAAAGCAGGCAACTGGCATCGGCACCTATTTTCTGGACAGCCTGTTTGCCGATATTGATTCGCTGGTGCTATACGCGGGCATTCATCCCAAACCGGATGGTCGCTTTCACCGCGCCCTCGCCAAACGTTTCCCCTATGCGATTTATTATCGTCTGGCCGATACAACCGTAACGGTCGTGGCGGTTCTGGACTGTCGCCGCCAGCCGGGCCGCAACCGTCGCACATTGTTGGGGCGGCAGTAAAAAAACGGGGCGGACTACGGTTGTCTTGTTTCAAAAAAGAGGAAACCGTGGTCTGTCCAATCTGCGCGAGACCTGCCCCCGACTTCTGGTCGCGAGCGCAATCTGCCGCAAACCCGACGCTGCGCCGGATATTCCGGATTCATCCGCAGAAATAATCCCGTCATAGCCCGCAACGCGGCTACAATCTTCGACTCAAGCGATTTGGCATACCCAATTCACACGAAGATATTCCAGCCACGATGATCGTCAAAGAAAAACAAATCTCGACCTCCAGCGATCCGCGCGTACGCGCCGGGGAGGAAGCGGAAGTGGTCACAAGTTGTGACCACCTCGCAAAACTGAAAATTTAAATTGAGCCTGACCCCCATGGCACTAGGAGACTTGCGCCACACTGGGTAAGTCGCCTGAAAAACCTGCCAGCGGCAAATTGATGCTGCGCATTCCGCCGGATGTGCATGGCGCGGCGCTGGTGGCTGCCAAAGCGGCGGGTACGAGCTTGAACCAGTGGGCGGCAAGGCATTGGCGAGTGCAGCGCACACTTGACTTGATATGTCATTTTCCGAGAGTATCCGGAGTCGCAATATAGGAAGCAACGCGGCTACGATCTTCGCCTAAAGCGATTTAGCATACCCAATCCAGAATAAGATGTTCCGGCCACAATGATCGTCAAAGACAAGCAATTCTCGACCTCCTCCGATCCCCACCGGGAAAGGAGCTGAAATCAATCATGGCCTGCCCCCGGATATTCGCGGATATTCGACGAGGCGCAGCGGTCGTAGCGCGAATCGTCGCTTTCAACAGGCGCCGGCGCCCGGCTCGGCCTTGAGCATTCGGAGACAACGGCATAGCATGCCGGAATGCTTGAACCCAACCTCTCCTCTTTGACCGCATCGGCCGCCGGCGAAAAGCCGGCCGCCGACCCGTCTCTGCCCGTCGCCGACGAAGCCGTGCTCTTGCTGCAACTGGCGGCGCAACTGCACCTCGCCCGTGGCAACCGGGAAGCATGGCGGCAGGCCTTGCTGGCCTGTCGCGACTGGTTCGGCTGTGCCGGCATTCTCGGTCAGGTGGCCGACAGTCCGCATCTGGGGCCGGACGAACTCGAGGCGCTGGCCGGGCGACTGACCCATTGCGCGGCTCATGGCAATCACTGCAGCGACGTCGAGAGGATCAAGAACGGCCGCTGTACACTGGCGCCGCATCTGCATATCGCCGCCGCGGCCGCGCGCGAGGCCCTGCAGGCGTCGGTATTCGATCACCTGGCGCCAACCTGGATCGTCGATCGTGGCGGACGGGTGCTCGACGCCAACGCCGCCGCGACGGCCTTGAGCCGGTCCGGCGAGCGATTTCGCGTCATCGACGGTCGCTTCACCGTGGTGGCGCCGGACGGTGCGGCCTTGTGGCGCCGGGCGCTGGCTGAGGGCAAGGAGGAAACCCGGATATCGTGGCTGGACGGCGATGCCGGCGAGGCCAGCTTGCGGATGAAGGCGCTTGCCGATTCCGACGGCATCGCCGTGACGTTGCGGCTGGAATCGCCGGGCGCTGCCGAACTGGCACCGGTGTTCGCCGC
>JBIJCY010000273.1:0-4284 GCA_044344385.1 Rhodocyclaceae bacterium
CAACATTCCACTGCTGTCTGAACTGATTGCCGAGCTCGATACCGTGCGGAAGGTTGCGCAGCGGGCGCTGGCTGAGCGGCGGGAGGCGGCATGAGCGCGCTGGCCGAATCGCTGCCAAACTCACTAGCCCACTCGCAGCAGCGCTTTCAGCGAGCTGTCCTCGCTGACGACGCGGCGCCTGGCCTGTTTGTCGTCGAGGGGGCAGAGGTTGCCGGTGGTCTTGCGCTGTATCTGATGGCGTATCGCGCTCGCTTGCTGGCGGCGTTACGCGACAATTTTCCGGTGTTGCAGCGTGCGTTGGGCGATGAGGCGTTTGCCGATCTGGCACGTGGTTACATTGATGTGCATCCGTCGCGCTTTCGGTCGATCCGCTGGTTTGGCGATGCTTTGGTGGATTTTCTGGATGCCGATCCTGAGCGTTTGCCGCATCCGGCGCTGGCCGATGTCGCGCGCATGGACTGGGCGATGCGCGGCGCTTTTGATGCAGCCGACGTGCCGTTGCTGACGCTCGACGATCTTGCCGCAATGGCGCCTGAGGATTGGCCGCAGCGGCGTTTCACTCTGCTGCCGTCGTTACGCAAGGTTGAACTGACCTGGAGCGTCGAGCCGATCTGGCGTTCGCTGAACGATGATGCCGAAGCGCAAACCGATGCGCCTGAGCCGCTGTCGCATGTGCTGCTGGTCTGGCGGCCGCAACTGGATTGCCTGTGGCGGTCGGCGGGCGATACGGAGGCCGCCGCGTTGTGTGCGCTGGCGCAGGGGGCGACGTTTGCCGAGTGCTGTGCGGCGATTGCCGGGGTGGGTGAGCCTGATGCGGCGACCGTTGCGGTGGGCTTGTTGCAGCGCTGGGTGAGCGACGGCCTGTTGGCAAAACAGAATTAACCCATGATTAACGCCGCTGAGCCTGACGGGTCAATCGCCATGAGGATACCCGCTTACAATCGGCTGAAGTTTTCCTGGTCGGTGCGAAGCTGAGCGAAACGTGCTTCCCAGAAATCAATACAGGCGCGAATTTTCGGCAAACGGTGCCGTTCTTTCAGTGTTACGGCATAGACCGGAATGCACTCATCGGCGGCATAGGGGCTCAATACCTGAACCAGTTGCCCTCGCGCCACCAATGGATAGACAAGCAGGTCATTGAGCCGCGCAATCCCAACCCCAGCAAGGGCAAGCGACAGAACAATGGCGGTATTATCGGCGCGTGTGTGGCCCTTGATATGCAGGGTTTCAATGTTCTCTCCGCTTGGTCTGCCGCCCCCATTCTGCTGTCGTAAACGCTTAATCCGGGCAGGAGTTTGATCGCTCGCGCCATTCTCGCTTGGCGAAATCCTGAATGGCCACTGGTTCAGCGACTGGCTCGCACTATTGGTAATCAGCCGGTGCGAAACCAGTTCGGCAGGCGTGCCCGGCGTGCCGTATTTGTTCAGGTAATCCGGGGATGCGTAGAGGTTGCGGCCGTGCATGCTGATTTTCCGGGCGACCAGCGTGTCGAGAATGTCGACGCCGGCACGGATGGCGATGTCAATGCCATCGCGGGCCAGATCGACAGGGCGATCATCGGCGGCGATGTCGATCCGTAACTCCGGATAAAGCGCATAGAGGTCGGGCAGGCTGGGCGCGATGACCATTTGCGCAAGAATCGGGCTGACGCCAATACGCACCACGCCACTGGGTCCGGCGAGCTTGCCGGTCAGTTCGCTTTCCATCTCGGCCGCAATATCAAGCATGCTGCGAGCATGCGAAAGAAAGGTGTCCCCTTCATCGGTGAGCGACAGCCCGTGCGTGCTGCGATGAAGCAAGCGCACGCCCAGCGCTGATTCAATACGTGCGATTGCCCGTGAGGTCTGGCTGACCGGTTCGTTGCGCTCACGGGCCGCAGCCGACAGGGTGCCCAGTTCGGCGACGCGAATAAAGAGTGCGGCATCAGTCAGGTTAAGTTGCATGAAAGCAGTATGAACGCGAATGGCTTGTTTTGCAAAAAACGCAAAACCAAATCGCTTTTTTCGCGGTTTCCGATGATCGGTTGTGTCGATAAAGTGGCGACACTCCATCACGAAAGGACCTCATCATGAACCCGATCTACCGCAATGACGCTGCAAGCGCCGCGACAGCAACACCGGATCAACTGGCCGGCTTGCACGATGCCGCCCGTCTTGAAGCTATCCGCCTGCGCCGTCAGGCCATCGATAATTTCTGGCGTGAGGCAGGTTGCCGATTGGGCCGACTCGCGGCGACCGCCAGTCACAGAGGGCAAGACGAAATGATTAACTCCCACTAGCGGCAGATGGCTGCGACCTTGATGGATTGGCGATCTGGTGTTCCTGAATTGGGAAGATCGGCGTATGTATTGGCCTTGCGGTCAAGGAGCGTTACAGATCGCCAGTCCATGCGGCATGCAACGCTGGGTTAGCGATGGCCTGCTGGCGCGTTAGCGGGCGGCCTTCTCGGGCAGCATGAGAATCGCGTCACGGTTGCTCCACGAAAAACATTTCTCGGCGGCCTCTCGCCACGGTAGCCAGCAGTAGTTGAGGTGCTCGTCCGGGGCGATTCGCACCGGCTGCGGTGCGGCAACTTCGAGCGAGAAAACATGCTCGGTGTTGTGCGTGATGCCGGGCGCGTAGCGATAACGCCACTCGGCAAAGATCTCGAAGGTGTTGGTGCGCTGCCAGTCACGTAGGGCGTCTGCGCGGGCGATGATGCCGGTCTCTTCGCCAACTTCGCGCAACGCCGTTTCGATCAGGCTTTCGCCGCTCTCCTGGCTGCCGGTAACCGATTGCCAGTAGCCGGGGTGCGATGCGCGCTCAAGCAGGAGGATCTGCTGATCCGGGGTGTGGATGACAACCAGCACCGAGACTGGTTGTTTGTATTGCGTCATGCCAGCGTCGGGAGTGTCGCCAGGCCGTCGGAGCGCAGGTCGTAAAAAATCCAGAAGGGAATATTACGTGCCTGCCATTCTGCGATGGCGCCGGCGAATATTTCGTTGAGCGCGGCGAAGCTGTTGGATTCGGCGTGTACGGCATCGGCGCCGCAGATGGTGATGACGTAGCCCGGTGCTTCGCGCCAGGAAAAATCGGTTAGACAGTCATTCAGTGCGTCGAGGTTTGTACCGTACCACTCGGGGAAGTGGAGTCCGTGGCCGAGTGCGGAAAGTATTTTCCCCATATGGTCGGATTCTTCAAGGTCGACTTTGAAGCAGGCGAAGCCCAGCGCTTTCGCTGCTTTTGTCAGCCCGGTCTGGCCATGATGCGGCAAGTGGTAGATGTTGGCCTGCTGCGACTGGGCGAGCAGGTCCTGCAGGGCTTTCTGATTCGGTGCTTTGCTCATGGCTCGCGTATCCGGCGGAAGCTGCGGTAGTGATCCTCGGTGTAGTAGTACTCGCCCGAAGTGGCGACGTCGCTGCTGCGGCCGCTGCCGGCGATGATGCGGCGTGCGCCACGGTCGCGACTACCGGGCGTTGGCACGGTGTATTCGCGGTAGTAGCCACGGGCTTGCTGCGGCAGACGTTTTTCGTAATTGCCGAAAGTGCTGCCGTCCTTGCGCGGGTAGGGGAAGGGGCCGCCGCGCTGAATCAGGCGCAGGGTGTGCAGTGCTTCCGGCGGCAGGTCGGCGAGTTTTGCGAACTCGACGCTGTGGCTGGAATAGGCCTCACGCGCTTGCGCCGTGCTGGCCGTGCAAAAAAATCCGGCCAGCGCGAGAAACAGCGCCAGCCGGAAGAATGCAGCAAAACGGAACACGACTTAGTCCTTGCTGACTTCGACCTGCGTTTCAACCTTTTGACGCAGACGAATGTGCAACTCGCGCAGCTGCTTTTCGTCGACGCCGCTTGGCGCATCGGTGAGCAGGCACTGGGCGCGTTGCGTTTTCGGGAAGGCGATGACGTCACGGATCGATTCGGCACCGGTCATCATGGTGACGATGCGGTCGAGACCGAAAGCGAGGCCGCCGTGCGGGGGCGCGCCGTACTTGAGCGCGTCGAGCAGGAAGCCGAATTTGAGCTGCGCTTCTTCCTCACCGATGCCGAGCGCCTTGAACACTTTTTCCTGGATGTCGGCGCGGTGGATACGCACCGAGCCGCCGCCAAGCTCCCAGCCATTGAGCGCGAGGTCGTAGGCTTTGGCCAGACACTTGCCCGGATCGGTTTCGAGGAATTGCAGGTGCTCGTCCTTCGGGCTGGTGAAGGGGTGGTGGCAGGCCGTCCAGCGTTTGTTTTCTTCGTCGTACTCGAACATCGGGAAGTCGATGACCCACAGCGGCGCCCATTTGGCACCCGTGACGAAGTTTTTC
>JBIJCY010000274.1:0-4282 GCA_044344385.1 Rhodocyclaceae bacterium
GCACGAAGCGGCCATCCTGTCGACGTGCAACCGTACCGAGCTTTATGTGTCAACCGATACGCCCGAGGCGGCTGCCGTCTGGCTGGCTGAATATCACCGGATTGCCCGTCACGAGATTGAACCTTATCTCTACACCTATCCCGAGCGCGATTCGGTTCGCCATGCCTTCCGGGTTGCCAGCGGTCTGGATTCGATGGTGATTGGCGAGCCGCAGATTCTCGGCCAGATGAAGGACGCAGTGCGCGTTGCCGAGGCGGCGGGTACGCTGGGGACGACGCTGCACAAGCTGTTTCAGCGCTCATTTGCCGTGGCCAAGGAGGTGCGTTCGACAACTGCGATCGGCGCCAATATTGTCTCGATGGCCGCTGCCGCCGTGCATCTGGCCGAGCGGATTTTCGAGCGCATCACTGACCAGAAGATTCTTTTTATCGGTGCGGGTGAGATGATCGAATTGTGTGCCACGCACTTTGCGGCGCAGGGCCCGAAACAGATCGTCATCGCCAATCGCACGGTCGAACGTGGCATGGCGCTAGCCGAGCGCTTTGGTGCAACGGCAATTCGCCTCGATGAGATTGCCGGGCGTCTCGCGGAATTCGACATCGTTGTTTCCTGCACGGCCAGCCAGTTACCGATTATCGGCCTGGGCATGGTTGAACGAGCGATCAAGGCGCGCCGCCACCGTCCGATGTTCATGGTTGACCTCGCCGTGCCGCGCGACATTGAAATTGAGGTGGGCGAGATGGATGACGTCTTTCTCTATACCGTCGATGATCTTGCGCAGGTGGTCGAGTCGGGTATGGAGTCACGTCAGGCTGCGGTGGTCGATGCCGAAGCGATTGTTGCCGAGCGCGTCGAAAGTTTTTTGCACTGGCTGGAGACGCGGGAGAATGTACCGGTCATTCGCTCTTTGCGGGACGCTGCCGAGCGTGCCCGTCGGCATGAGATGGAGCATGCGCTCAAGCTGTTGGCCAAAGGTGAAGACCCGGCGCGCGTGCTCGAACATCTTTCACAACGGTTGACCAACAAGTTTCTGCATGCGCCGACGCAAACGCTCAATCAGGCCGACGGCGATCGTGCCGAGTTGCAAAGGGCCGCTTCGCGCCTGTTTCACTTGCACGCTGATCCTCATTCCGGCGAGTAGCTGACCGGCGCCGACGCGTCGCTTTATCCGGGTTTCTCTTTCGCCCCCTTCGAATACGCCTCTCCGAGCGCCCTCCCCATGAAACAGAGTATCCGCGACAAACTGGAACATCTCACCGGCCGCCTGGACGAGCTTGACCGCGTGTTGTCCAGCGGCGAGGCGACGCGCGACATGGATCAGTACCGCAAGCTGACGCGCGAGCATGCCGAACTCGGCCCGGTGGTGGCGCTCTATCAGACCTTCCGGCAGACCGAGGCGACTTTGCAGTCGGCGCTTGAAATGATGGCCGACCCGGAGGTGAAGGAGCTGGCCGAAGAGGAAATGAAGGAAGCGAAAGATCGCTTGCCGGAAATTGAAAATGAGCTGCAGAAACTGCTGTTGCCGAAAGACGCCAATGATGATCGCAACGTCTTTCTCGAAATTCGTGCTGGGACCGGGGGTGATGAATCTGCTCTGTTTGCCGGTAATCTCTTCCGCATGTACACGCGTTACGCCGAGCGCCAGCGCTGGCAGGTCGAGATTGTTTCATCGAGTGCGTCGGATGTTGGCGGTTACAAGGAAGTGATCGCACGTGTCATCGGTACAGGCGTCTATTCGCGGCTCAAGTTTGAGTCCGGCGCGCATCGCGTGCAGCGTGTGCCGGAAACCGAAACACAAGGCCGTATCCATACGTCGGCATGCACTGTCGCGGTGATGCCGGAGGCCGATGAGCTCGAAGACGTGACGATCAACCCGTCCGAAATTCGCATTGATACCTTCCGTGCCTCAGGCGCCGGCGGGCAGCACATCAACAAGACCGACTCGGCGGTGCGTATCGTCCACTTGCCGACCGGCATTGTCGTCGAGTGTCAGGATGGCCGCTCGCAGCACAAGAACAAGGCGCAGGCCCTGTCGGTGCTTGTCGCGCGCATCCGTGACGCACAGGAACGTGAGCAACACGCCAAGATTGCTTCGACGCGCAAGAGCCTGGTCGGCAGCGGCGACCGTTCCGAGCGCATCCGCACCTATAATTTTCCGCAAGGGCGGGTGACTGACCACCGCATCAACCTGACGCTGTACAAGATCGACGCACTTCTGGATGGCGACATTGACGAGCTGATTGGCGCATTGGCCAACGAGCATCAGGCCGAGCAACTGGCGATGCTGGCTGAAGGTGGCGAGTAAAGCGGTGACGGATAATGCGCCAGCGAACATCGGCGAGGCGTGGCGTCAGGCGAGCCTGCGCATCGACCGGTTGGATGCGCGCTTGCTTGTCGAGCATGTTGCCGGGTGTACGCACGCTGATTTGATCGCGCATCCTGAACGGTTCCTGACGCGGGCTCAGACGGCGCGGCTGGAGACGGTGCTGGTGCGTCGTGTTGCGGGCGAACCGTTGGCTTACCTTCTGGGCAGTGCCGATTTTCATGGGCTCGATTTTGCCGTCTCGCCGGCGGTGTTGATTCCACGGCCGGATACCGAAGTGCTGGTCAGGCTTGCGGCAGAGCGCGCGCAGCAGTTGAAGGCGCCGCATATCGTCGATCTTGGCACCGGGTCGGGCATCGTAGCCGTCATGCTGGCGCGCCTGTGTCCAGCGGCTGAGGTGACCGCGGTCGACGTGTCGCCAGCCGCGCTTGCGGTGGCAAGCAGCAACGCGGTTCGGCACGGTGTGCGGGTGGATTTCCTGCTGGGCGACTGGTATGCGCCGCTGGGCGGTGCACGTTTTGATCTGGTCGTGGCGAATCCGCCTTACGTGGTTGAGGGCGATCCCCATTTGCAGCAAGACGGATTGCCCTTTGAGCCACAGGGCGCGCTGACTGACGGGGTGGTCGGTGGCGATGGCCTGTCGTGTCTGCGTGAAATTATTGCAGGCGCGCCCGCTCATCTGGTGCCGGATGGCTGTTTGTTGCTTGAGCATGGCTATGATCAGGCGGCAAAAGTTCGCACCTTGCTTGCCGCCGAAGGCTTTTCGGGCGTTGTTTCATGGCGTGATACGACGGGTATTGAGCGGGTGAGCGGTGGCTATCGGCGTTGACGTCGGACGTCGGTAACCGGTACACTAATTCCTGATTGATTCACTCAACTATTAGAGGTTTCCCCATGGACGTGCAACAACTGATCAAGGAACAAGTCACCGGCCACACGGTAACGCTTTACATGAAGGGTACGCCGCAATTTCCGCAGTGCGGCTTTTCGGCGACGGCAGTGCAGATTCTCAAAGCCTGTGGTATCAATGATTTTTTCAGCGTGAACGTTCTGGAAAACCCGGAAATTCGTAACGGCATCAAGGATTTTGCTAACTGGCCGACGATTCCGCAGTTGTACGTCAAGGGCGAGTTTGTCGGCGGTTGCGACATCATGAAGGAAATGTATCAGGACGGCGAATTGCAGAAAATGTTCGAGGGCGTTAGCGAAGCTTGATGTTTTTTGCCCGGATTTTCAAAAACGCCGCTGAGCATTCAGCGGCGTTTTTGTTTCATCTTTTGCTTTTGTGCCGGGTTTAGAAGGCGGCAAGGCGCGCATTAGCCAGCGCCAGACGGTTGGCCAGTACTTCGAGAAATGACTGGTAGAAGTTCATGCGGCAGGCTTCGGATGCCTTGGCCAGCGCTTCGCCTTTAATTGTCACCAGTTTCGATTCAATCAATGCGATCACGTCGGCGCCGCGCGGGTGCCGGTCTTTGCTGATAACGGCCATTTCGCCAAAACAGTCGCCGGTGGTCAGCAGATTCAAAATCCTGCCGTTCTTGGTGACCTTGAGTTCTCCATCGGCAAGGAAACAGAAAAAATCACCGGATTCGCCGTCGTGCATGATTGTTTCGCCGGGGCTTACCTGACTCCAGCGCGAAAAACGAAGGACTTCCCAAAGCTCGACGTCGGAAAAATTGTCGAAGAAAGGCAGGGAGCGTAGCGTGTCGAATTTTTCCGAGTCGGCAAAATCGCGGGCTGTTGATTTGAGCTTTTTGTTGCGAAAGGCCTGCGCCAGGTCGTGCGCAAAATCTTCCCAGGTCGCATAGCGGTTTTCGAGGTCCTTGGCCATAGCGTGCGCGACAATGGTATCAAGGGTTTCCGGGATGCCTTTGCGCAGTGTTGACGGCTTGGTCGGCTCGGTGTGAATGATCTGGTAGATCATGTTGTAGTTGGTGCTCGCCTGGAAAGGAAGCTGGC
>JBIJCY010000275.1:0-4258 GCA_044344385.1 Rhodocyclaceae bacterium
CTGAGCCTGCCGGCAAAAACTACCTCGATCGCCCAATGCAACGCCTGCCACACCAGGGCAGAACAAGGTGATTTTGGCGAAGGCTCACTGAAATCCAGTCGACGTTAAGGAGAAGATCATGAAAAACAAAATCGAGAAAATTCTGGTTTGGGACTTGCCGGTGCGCTTCTTTCACTGGTCGCTGGCACTCTCCTTCGCTGTTGCCTATCTGTCGAGCGAATCGGAACGCTGGCAACTGGTTCATATCACCAGTGGCTACGTGCTGGCGGCGCTGATTGTTTTTCGCCTGATCTGGGGCTTTATCGGCAGCAGATACGCGCGATTTTCCGAGTTTGTTCGTGGCCCCGGTGCCATCAAGGACTATCTGCTCGGCCTGCTGCGCTTGCGTCCGCCTCACTATACCGGCCACAATCCCGCAGGAGCAGTGGCTGTGCTGGCATTGCTCTCACTTGGATTGGTGACGGCCGCATCAGGCTGGGCAAATTTCAACGAAATCGGTGGCAAGTTGCTGGAAGAACTGCATGAGGGCGCAGCCAGCATCATGCTGGCAGTCGTTGGAATTCATGTGGCGGCGGTTTTGCTAACCAGCCTGTTGCACCGCGAAAACCTGGTCGCATCGATGATCCATGGCTTCAAGCGAGGCAGCACGAGCCTCGGCATCCCCCGACCTTACTGGGGTGTCGCACTGGCTGTTCTGGCACTGATTGGTGGAACGATATTTATTGCAGCGAGGTAAGCGTGCGTATTCTGATTGTCGAGGACGACCGGCTGCTTGGTGAAGGCATCCAGATGGGGTTGCGTCAGGCCGGCTGGCAGGCGGATCTGGTCTGCGACGGCCTCGCCGCACGCCACGCGCTGGCCAGCGAGCCGTTTGCCGCGCTGATCCTCGACCTCGGACTGCCACGCCTGTCCGGCCTTGAGGTCCTCAAAGGCTTGCGCAGCGCAGACAACGCCCTGCCAGTGCTGATCCTGACTGCCCGCGACGCACCGGAAGACGTCGTCGCCGGGCTCGACGCCGGCGCTGATGATTACATGGTCAAGCCCTTTAATCTCGGCGAACTGGCGGCACGTCTGCGCGCACTGGTGCGGCGCACCGGCGGCCGGGCGGCCCCGGAAGTCATCCATGGCGAATTGCGGCTCGATCCCGCCAGCCGACAGGTGACACTGGCCGGTCAGGCGGTCGATCTTTCAGTCCGTGAATTCGATTTGCTGCACGAACTGCTTAACCATACCGGCCGGGTAATGACCAAAGCACAAATCGAAGAGCGGATGTACGCCTGGGGGAGCGAGATCGAATCGAATGCCATCGAAGTCCATATTCACCATCTGCGCCGCAAGCTCTGGCCTGAACTGATCCGTACCGTGCGCGGTGTTGGCTACCTCATTCCCGAAACCGGTAAATGAAGACTTATTCACTGCGCTGGCGGATTCTCCTCGGCGTTCTCACCGCAGTGACTCTAGCGTGGACGGTAGTGAGCATTTTCGCCTACCGCGAAGCCCGGCATGAAGCTGAAGAGCTGTTTGACGCGCATCTGGCACAGTCGGCAACGCTGCTCTTCGCCTTTCTCGGCGATGAGGCGCACGAACTGGAGGAACACGTGCCCCGCCATCGTTACGACAAGAAAGTTGCATTTCAGATTTGGGAAGGCGAGAAGCGGCTAGTGACGCACTCGGCCGGCGCGCCACAAACCCGCCTTTCGCAAAAAACAGAGGGATTTTCCGACGTCGACGTCAATGGAAAAACCTGGCGTGTTTTCAGCACCTGGGACGCGGAACATCATTTCCTGGTTCAGGTCGCCGAGGCGACACGCAGCAGAAACAAGGTCAGCGACGAAATTGCCTGGCAACTTCTTCTGCCACTGCTGTTCGGCTTGCCGGTGCTGGGGTTGATGCTGGGCAGTTTTATACTGGTCGCTTTCCGGCCGCTCACTCATCTCGCTGACTCTATTGCAGCGCAGTCGCCCGAGCGCCTGCAACCCATTGCCATGGGTACCGCACCGCGCGAAATCACGCCCATTCTTGAGCGCCTGAATCAGCTCTTCGAGCGGGTGACCCGTGCGCTTGACGACGAACGACGCTTCACTGCCGATGCGGCACACGAACTGCGTACGCCACTCGCCGTGATACGAACACACGCCGAAGTAGCCAGTGCCGCGACGGATGACGCCATTCGCCGCCAGGCACTCGACAATCTGGCCACCGGTAGCCGGCATGCGGCGCACCTGCTCGACCAACTACTGACGCTGGCCCGCCTCGATGGGCAAGCCGAGTTGCCGGGCAAAACCCCATGCGATCTGCGCGCACTGGTCATCGACAGCGTCGCCCTCCTCGCGCCGACTGCCATTGAAAAGAACATCGAAATCGAAGTTGAAGAAGGCAGCAAAACTCTGCTGAACGGCGCGCCAATACTGCTGCAGGTGCTGGTGCGCAATCTGGTCGATAACGCGATCAGCTATACACCGGTCAACGGCAACGTGTACATCGGACTGAATTTACTGAAAGACACTATCCGCCTGACTGTCAGCGACAGCGGCCCCGGCATCCCGGAAGACAAACGCGCGGACGCCATGGCGCGTTTCCGCCGGCTCGATGAGAGCGGCCAGAAGGGCCACGGACTGGGCCTCTCGATCGTTGCACGCATCGCCGAGTTGCACGGCGCAACAGTCAAACTGAAGACATCGGCAACACTAGGCGGTCTGGAAGTCGAAACGGTGTTTCCCGCTGGCGGAAACACATAATCAGCCAACATGGAAAAACGCTCGTCGCAAAAGCTAAAAAACCGGAAGCAGTCATTGAAAATTCATATTTTCAGCGTAGCGGTTGCTTTCACGTACCCCCTTGTGCTTTCTGCTTGAACACTTATGCCAGATAGCACTATGGCGTTGGACTATCGCCCCCAATTGCTATCAAAGTCAAAGGAGAGCTGCCGCTGATGTCTGATGGACAACAGGTAAATCGCTCCACCAATCGGCGCGTAGAGCAGCAGATAATCCTTGAGGACGTATTCGCGCAAAGCGTCCATGTCCTGCGTCAGCACCGTCAACTTTGCGCGAAGCGCTGCCAGTGCGTTGGTGGTCTCAACCGAGCGAGGTTGGCGGGCCAAAAATGGCCGGCCCATTTCGGGGAAGCGCTCAAGGTTCGGAATCACCGTTTCGAGCAGTTCATCCAGCACGCCGTCGAAGGCCTGCGGTGCGTCCACTTCGGTCAGGAAAAGTTCGATGCCTTCGAGGTTGCGCTCAAAATTCGAGGTGAATTTGACGACAGATTTTTTCGCCACAAGCAGACCCCGCAACAACTCAGGCGCTGCGCCGGCGCTTGATTGACTGGATCACGCTGCGGGCGTCCTTCGCCTTGCCAGTGGCAATGTCGTCGAGTCCCTTGGAGGCTTCGTCGATCAGCAACAGGTGAATGCGCTCATGCTCCAACTGGTGGTAGTAGTCCAGACGGCTGGCATCGATCAGGGCGATATAGCTTTCGCCGTTCTTGGTAATGATCTTTTCAGCACCGCCTTTGACTTCTTCGGCCAGTTCGGAGAAGTTCGCTCGGGCGTGCGAGAGAGGGATAACGTCGCGTGAGGAAATACCCATGATGGCCTCCTATGCCGCACAAGGTGTGCAGTATTTTGTACATCATACTGCTTTGGTGTTCGGAAGCAAAAGAGGGATCGTATTTTCGGCGTGTGCGGTGGCTTCTTTTGGAGTTATCAACGGTAGGGAGGTGAAGGCTTGATATACAGAGAAGCTTCACGCCACACTACTGACTCGCATTCCTCTGCCATTTTTACGAAGCGAATCTACCGAGACGGTGCCGCGATACCGACCCGCCCGGCCGGGAGGGGTGGCTGGCCATTGACCTTGTGGCAGCGCTCGATATCGCACGCCGTGGGCAGAACATGTCGATACTCAGGAAAAAACCGCATTTGTGAAACGTCCCGGCTATAACATTTCTCACCACGCCCCTTGTCGTAGTAGGAAAGCACATCAACACAGCGCCGCGAATGCGCAAGCAGTCCGAAGAAGTGTCCCATTTCGTGGGAAATCACCAGTTGCAGCATTTCGCTGGCGTTATGCCCGGGGTTTCTCGTTCTGAGGAGTTCAAAGGCCTTTGGGCTGAGCGAAAGCGTTCGTTGGCCGAGATTTGCCAGGGCAAAATTTCCACGACTTTCCTTTTCGTTCCATTGCACACGTATCGCCCCCGACCGCTGCTCCGCACTTGCAGCCCGACCGAGTACCTGAATCGGCACGCCGCACTGCGACCA
>JBIJCY010000276.1:0-4245 GCA_044344385.1 Rhodocyclaceae bacterium
GACCAGTGTGACCAATATGGGCGGTTTCCTGGCGGGCGCTATTTTGCAGCCGCTGGTCGGCTGGGTGATGGATCTGCACTGGCAGGGCGGGCTGACGCCTGCGGGGGCTCGCTTATATACGCCGGAAGATTTTCATGCCGGCTTGTTGTTGCTGGCGGGTTCGGCGATTGTCGGCGCGCTTGCGTCGTGGCGCATTCGTGAAACGGGTTGCCGCAATATCTGGAAACCGCCGGTATAAGTTTGTTGCCAGGCTTTTGTGTTGCTGTTGCGGCTTATGGGAAACTGCTGGTCTGGAAGCGGACCAGTTCTGCCCCCTTGACCCATGAGGGGGTGCCAAGGCTGAGTTGCCCGTGGCCGAATAGCAGCAGCTCCTTGTGGCGAACAAAAAATTCGATCTGGTCTTCAAGGGTGACGAAAGTCCCGTTCGCACTGCGATCAACGTAGACGAAACGATCCAGCCGACGCTCAATGGTGCCGTGCACGCGTGAGCTGCTTGTGCTGTGCAGTACGATGTCACAGTCCAGCTGGCGGCCGATTTTGAATGCCGGCTTGTTGCCGTCGAGCACAAATTCCTGATCGTTGTAACGCAGGAAGAGTTGATCAACCCCGGTTTCAAGTTGTGCCAACGCCTTTTTCAACGCCACCGGGTCCGGCTCCTGCCAGGCGACCTGAATGACGCCGAGTTGCCTCTTGCCGCAATTGATCGCCAGATGCGGCGAGTTCTCGGAAGTCAGCTGTGACCAAGGGAAAAGTTTGACGCGTTTCGGTACGCTGAGCAGGATGTGCTCGGGATCGGCTATGTCGGCGAGGTTTGCCGCCGGGTTGGTGCTTTCGCCTGAAAAAAAATGTTCTTCTTTGGCTTGGTGCCCGGTGCAGATGCCGACGTGAACGGCGAGAGGGGCGCCTGCGTAGTGCGGTAAATCCGAGACCCGTTGCTGCAATTCGATAGCTGACTGTAGCGCATCAACACTGTCGGTAAAAAAGGCCATCACCTTGCCGCCCGGCTGGTCGACGAGCTGACCACCAAAGTTTTCGACCGAGCGCCGGATCCGCCTTTCGCAACGCTCGATGGCGTACAGGGCGTCCGGTCGGTCAAGATAGCGGGGCAGGCGCGCGCGGCCGGTGACGTCGGCACAAAGAACGGACAATGACCGTTCATCATTCTCGGCGAGATCCTCCGCGTTACCCATCTCCAAACTCCTGCTGTCGCACGTGCATTTCCTCGAACTTTCTATTGTATCTCTTTGGCGTGCCGAGCAACGATGCTGTTCAGGCTACGCGTGGGAAAATATTCTTCAGGCATCAAAAAAAGCAGCATTCATGTCCTCTTGTTTTCGACTGAATATTAGTATATCCTTATATTCATGAGTAAAAAACTGAAAACTGCTATCCGCTGCCTGTCGCTGCTCAGCATGAGTGCGTCGCTTGTCGTGTCTTTTTCTGTACAGGCGCAGGTTTTGCCAAGCGTTGTGGTGCAGCCGCATCTGGTTGATTTGACGTTTCCTGCCGAGGCGCTGGTCGAGGCCGTCAGTCAGGCAACTTTGGCGGCGCAGGTTTCCGGTCGGGTTGTCGAGATGCGTGTCGACGCAGGCCAGGTCGTGAAGAAAGGCGATCTGCTGATGAAGATCGATGCGCGTGAGGCGGCGGAGGCCGTTGCAGGTGCTTCGGCGCAGTACATTAACGCGAAAGCAAATTACGAGCGGTCAAAGAATCTTCGGCAGCAAAATTTCATCAGCGCGGCAGCACTCGACAAGGCGAAAGCAGACTTTGAAGCAGCGCAGGCGGTACGCGGGCAGGCGGGTGTTGGTGTCGGGCATGCGTCGGTGACCGCGCCGATCGCGGGTGTCGTGGCGCAACGTTTGATCGAGCTTGGCGAAATGGCGGCGCCGGGCCGGCAATTGCTGACGATTTACGATCCGAACGGTTTGCGGGTGACGGCTAGTGTTCCGCAATACAAGTTGCCGCAGATGCGTGCTGTAAAGCAGGCCAGGATCGAATTTCCAGAACTCGGCAAGTGGGTTGATGCGGGCGTGGTCACTCTGCTGCCAACGGCCGATGCCGCAACGCATGTTTCGCAGGTGCGCGTGAATCTCCCTTCTGGCATAAAGGACGTGATTCCGGGCATGTTTGCGCGGGTCCATTTTGTCATCGGTCAGGCAACCAGAATGACCGTTCCGCAAGCCGCTGTGGTTCGGCGCGGAGAAGTGGCGGCCGTCTATGTGCAGAGCGAGCAGGGTGCGCTCACGCTTCGCCAGTTGCGCCTCGGTGAGTTGTTGGGTGCCGAGATCGAAGTGCTCGCCGGGATGGCTGCCGGTGAGCGCGTTGTCCTTGATCCGATCAAGGCGGGAATCGCCCTGCGATCTGGTCAGGGCGCCGGGAAGTAGCATGAATCTTATTCACCGCAAAGGCGCAAAGAACGCAAAGTTTCGCAAAGATGAAAAACCCTTTGGGCTAAATCAACGGCCAGGCATTTTTTTGATCACCCATGCCCCCCACCAAATAGGTGAATGGGATAAGCTGTTTAACGCATTTTTTTCTTTGCGTTCTTTGCGCCTTTGCGCCTTTGCGGTGAGGTCTTTAGCATGATGGAGTCCGGTTTAGGCATCTCCGGGCGCATCGCGAAATACTTTCAGAGCTCGCAGATGACGCCCCTGCTGGCGCTTGTCGCGTTGCTCCTGGGTATCTTCGCCACGTTTGTCACGCCGCGTGAGGAGGAGCCGCAGATCGATGTGACGATGGCCAACGTTTTTATTCCTTTCCCCGGCGCGTCGGCGAGAGATGTCGAAAATCTGGTGGCGACGCCGGCCGAGCAGGTGCTGTCACGCATGTCGGGTATCGAGCATGTGTATTCGGTGTCGCGGCCGGGGGTGGCGGTGGTGACCGTGCAGTTCGATGTCGGCATCAAATACAACGACGCGGTATTGCGCCTCTACGACACGGTGCATTCGAATCGCGACTGGTTGCCGGCGCATCTCGGTGTGCTTGAGCCGGTCATCAAGCCAAAAGGCATTGACGATGTGCCGATTGTTTCGCTGACTTTCTGGACGGCCGATCCGAATCGTTCGGCCTTCGAGATGCAGCAGGTCGCCCGTTCGGCTGAAATCGAGTTCAAGCGCATCAAGGGAACGCGTGACGTATCGACGCTCGGCGGGCCGGATCACGTCATCCGCGTGGTGATGGACAGCGAGCGGATGAACGCATTCGGCGTCACGGCGCAGGATCTTTCAGCAGCGCTCAAGGTTGGCAATGCCTTGCAATCATCCGGCAGTCTCGTCTCCGGTAATCGGGAGGTTCTGGTACAGACCGGTGCTTATCTCGAATCAGCGGCTGATGTGAAGCAGCTGGTGGTTGCCGTTCGTCAGCAGAAACCGGTATTCATGGGCGATGTCGCACGCGTGGAAGATGGTCCGGATCAGCCGGAGCGCTATGTCTGGTTCGGCAGTAAAGAGGGTGAGTTTCCGGCGGTGACCGTGCAGATTTCCAAGAAGCCCGGCGTCAATGCGGCGGATGTGGCAAACGGCGTCATCGCCCGCGCGAACTCGCTCAAGGGAACGGTGATTCCTGAAGGCGTTGAGGTTACGGTGACGCGCAACTACGGCGAAACGGCCACCGACAAGGCACAGAAGCTGATCGGTAAACTGGCTTTCGCCACGGTTTTTGTTGTGCTGCTTGTCTTCTTTGCGCTCGGTAAACGTGAGGCGCTGATCGTGGGTGTGGCGGTGACGCTGACATTGTCGGCAACGCTTTTCGCCTCATGGGCCTGGGGCTTTACACTGAATCGGGTATCGCTTTTTGCGCTGATTTTTTCCATCGGCATTCTGGTCGATGATGCCATTGTCGTGGTCGAAAATATTCATCGCTGGCAGGCGCTGCATCCCGAAAAGCCGCTGCTCGAAATTATTCCGAATGCCGTTGATGAAGTCGGCGGGCCGACCATTCTCGCCACCTTCACGGTGATTGCCGCACTGTTGCCGATGGCTTTTGTGACCGGCCTGATGGGGCCGTACATGAGCCCGATCCCGATCAATTCGTCGATGGGCATGTTCATCTCGCTGGCCGTAGCGTTTGTGGTGACGCCTTGGCTGGCGGTGCGGTTGTTAACGTCGAAGCCAGGGCCATCGCACAAGCGGTCAGGAAGTGCGTCTCTCCCCCTTCAAGGGGGAGGGCAGGAGGGGGATGGGGGCGATAAGCACTTGCATAAGCCTGATTCACTTGCAGTTCACCCCCATCCCCACCCCAGCCCTC
>JBIJCY010000301.1:0-3911 GCA_044344385.1 Rhodocyclaceae bacterium
CGCGTTTACTTCGCACTGACTTCAAAGGTTTAATCATGAAACGCACTTATCAGCCATCGGTTATTCGCCGCAAGCGTACTCACGGCTTCCTCGTTCGTATGGCAACCCGTGGTGGTCGTGCCGTGATCCGCGCCCGTCGCGCCAAAGGCCGTCACCGTTTGGCTGTTTGAACACCAGATTGCTTGCGGGAAAACGCGAGGATTTATCTGCTGCGTTCCCAAAGCACTACCGCCTGACCAAAACGGATGAATTTTCATCCGTTTTTGGTTTCAGGAGGGCGCTGAAGAGTCCTCATTTCCTGTTACATTACCGCCTTCGGACGATCGATGAGGCAGTAGGGGCTCGTCTGGGATTGGTTGTTGCCAAACGATTATTGCGACGCTCAGTTGATCGAAATCTGGTTAAACGACTGGCCCGGGAAAATTTTCGTTTATTACGCTATCAGTTGTCATCGCGCGATTTTATTCTGCGGCTGGCGGCAAAACCAAAAACACTCGACCGGCAAGCCTTGGCTGAAGAAATCAAGGGCTTGCTGAGCAAAATGATGTCACCTGAACGATGAGCCGATGAAATTGTTGTTGCTGGCACTGATCCGGATTTATCAATATACGATCAGCCCCTTGCTCGGGCGCCGCTGCCGCTTTTTCCCCAGCTGTTCGGAGTACACCGCCGAAGCATTACAAAAGCACGGCACCATTAAAGGCGCCCGTCTTGGTATAAAACGTATTTCCCGTTGCCACCCGTGGAATCCGGGCGGCTTTGACCCCGTACCCTGAAATTTATTGCTAGGCCGTTCATGGACAACCGACGCCTTATTCTGACGCTCGTATTCTGCTTCTCCCTAGTCATGCTTTGGGATGCTTGGCAGGAATTCAACAAGCCGAAACTTCCGCCTGCATTGGCTACTGCAACGCAAACAGATGGTGGTACGCCACGGCCGACGGTCAACTTGCAGGCCGTGACAACTGCGATGCCAGCCAGCAGTGTGCCGGTATCCAGGAAAGTGGAAACGGTCAGCGTCAAGACAGATCTGTTTACGGTGGACGTTTCGACACTCGGTGGTGACATCGTTCGTCTTGATCTCAATCGCTACAAGGCGATCGACGAGAAGGAAAAGAGCCTCTCACTATTCGAGCCGAAACATCAGTATCTCGCGCAAAGTGGTTTGATTGGCGATACGTTGCCCAACCACAAAACAATGTTTTCTGTGACACCGGGTAATCGTGAACTTGGCGCCGACGCCAAAATCTTGCAATTGCGCCTTGAAGCGGCAACTGCAGACGGCATTAAAGTGGCGAAGATTTTCACCTTTACCCGTGGCAGTTACCTGATTGACGTCGCTTATGAAATATACAATGGAAGCCAAAAAGAACTAGCGCCACATGCATATTTCCAGTTGCAAAGAGACGACAAAGCCCCTGACGGTGAAAGCCAGATGGTCGCTACTTTCACCGGCCCGTCGGTTTACACCGAGCAGGAAAAATACCAGAAAATAGATTTCGCCGATATTGAAAAGGGCAAAGCAAAATTCGCCACCAAAGCTGACAACGGTTGGTTAGCGATGGTCCAACATTACTTTGTTGCCGCCTGGTTGCCCGCAGCAAAAACGCCGCGCGAATACTATATGCGTAAAGTTGAAGGCAGCGTACCGCCAAGCTACAACGCCGGCGTTATCGTACCCGTGGCCACTACCGCTCCCGGTGCTAAAACAACGCTTTCGATGCCGCTGTATGCCGGCCCGCAGACCCAGTCAATTCTTGATCAATTGGCCAAGCCTGTTTCAGAAGGCGGTATTGACGCCCAGGGTTTGCCATTGGTTGTTGACTACGGCTGGCTGACGATCGTCGCTGCCCCGATTTTCTGGTGCCTGGATGCGATCAACAAACTGGTTGGCAACTGGGGCTGGTCAATTGTTCTGCTGACCATCGGTATCAAGGCGATTTTCTATCCCCTGTCTGCGGCCAGTTACAAATCGATGGCCAAGATGCGCACCGTCACACCGCGACTGGTGGCCTTGAAAGAACGCCATGGCAACGACCGGGCAAAACTCAACCAGGAAATGATGGAGCTCTATAAGCGCGAGAAAATTAATCCGCTGGGTGGCTGCCTGCCGATTCTGGTACAGATTCCGGTGTTCATTGCGCTTTACTGGGCGCTGCTTGGTGCTGTGGAAATGCGTAATGCGCCGTGGGTGCTCTGGATTACTGACTTGTCCGCGCCTGATTCATTGTTCGGCGTCATTCCGGGCATCAACATGCCGGTTGGTCTATTGCCGATAGTGATGGTTGTTACCATGATGATCCAGACCAAACTTAACCCCCCCCCGCCTGATCCGATTCAGGCCAAGGTAATGATGATGATGCCGTTCATTTTCGGCGGCATGTTCTTCTTCTTCCCGGCCGGTCTGGTGCTCTACTGGGTCGTCAACAACACTTTGTCCATTGCCCAGCAGTGGCAAATTACACGGACGGTCGAACGTGGCGGAAAAGCCGCCAACGACGCCAAGGCCTGATCAGGGCCTGGCCAGCAACACCATCGCAGCAATCGCCACGGCTCCCGGCCGTGGCGGAATCGGCGTCATCCGCGTCTCAGGGGAAAATCTTGCCGCCTTTGCCCGGGCATTAAGCGGCAAGCAACCCACCGCCCGTTTGGCCACTTTGGCCAATTTTCAGGCGGCGGACGGAAGCGCAATCGATAGCGGACTCATCCTCTACTTTCCTGCGCCGCACTCCTTCACTGGCGAGGATGTTCTTGAACTTCAGGGTCATGGTGGCCCGGTTGTCATGCAATTGCTTCTGGCGCGCTGCCTTGATCTTGGTGCACGTCTGGCCGAGCCTGGCGAGTTCACCCGACGTGCCTATCTCAACGACAAGCTCGACCTGGCGCAAGCCGAAGCTGTCATCGACTTGATCGATGCTTCTACGGCTGCCGCCGCACGCAGCGCGGTGCGTTCCTTGCAAGGCGAGTTTTCCAAAGAAATCCATACGCTCGTTGAACAATTGGTTGAACTGCGTGCACTGGTTGAAGCAACGCTCGACTTTCCTGATGAAGAGGTCGACTTTCTCCAGTCTGCTGATGCATTCGGCCGGCTTGATCGCTTGCAACAGCGCCTCGCGAGTGTCTTTGATCGCGCCGAGCAGGGCAAATTGCTGCAAGCCGGCCTGCAAGTTGTTCTTGCCGGTCAGCCCAACGTCGGCAAGTCGAGTTTGCTGAACAGACTTACCGGTGATGAGTTGGCGATCGTTACGCCCATTGCCGGAACAACGCGTGACATCGTACGTGGCAGCCTGCAAATAGAAGGCATTCCTCTGCATATCATTGACACTGCGGGTTTGCGGGAGACAGAAGACGAAATAGAGAAGATCGGCATCGAACGGACCTGGCGAGAAATTGAACGCGCTGACGTACTTGTGTTGCTAGTCGATGCGCGGACCGGTTGCGATGAAGCTGAGCGAGGCATTCTGGCTCGATTGCCCACGCATCTTGCGCGCATTAACGTTTACAACAAGATCGATCTGGCCGAATGCGCTGCTGAGCGTTACGACGAGCCTGGCGGCGTTGCCATCCGTCTTTCTGCAAAGAACGGCGAGGGAACTGATCTCTTGCGTCAGGAATTGTTGCGTATCGCCGGCTGGCATCCTGCTGAAGGTGTTTTCATTGCCCGCGAACGGCACCTGCAGGCGCTTCTTGCCGCACGTAACCATATCGCTGCTGCGCAAACTCAATTAGCAAGACTTGAACTGTTTGCCGAAGAATTGCGTATGGCACAGCTTTCTCTTTGCACGATAACCGGAGAATTCAGTGCAGATGATTTGCTCGGCGAAATTTTCGGGCGTTTTTGCATCGGTAAGTGATTATGTCGTCACTGCTTGCCTCCTTCGCAAATTAACGACTCAGCGCAGACAGAACAG
>JBIJCY010000277.1:0-4237 GCA_044344385.1 Rhodocyclaceae bacterium
CCCCTGGTTAAAGTAGATGGCCTGCGCCGCGCCAGCCGCAGCCACCGCCGGGTCGCAGTCTTCGAGAACAATGACCGGCGACTTGCCGCCCAGTTCAAGGGTGATGCGCGTCATGTTCTCCATCGCCACTTTGCCGATCAACTTGCCGACCTCGGTCGAGCCGGTGAAGGTGATCTTGTTGACGCCCGGATGCTGTGTCAACGGCGCGCCAGCACCAATGCCGTCGCCGGTGACGATATTGACCACGCCGTCCGGATAGCCTGCCTCCTGAATCAACTGGCCGAGGAAGAGTACCGACAGCGGCGTCTGTTCAGCCGGTTTGAGCACGATGGTACAGCCTGTGGCGAGGGCCGGCGCCAATTTCCAGGTGGCGAGCAGGAGCGGAAAATTCCAGGCGACGATGGCGGCGACGACGCCGACCGGCTCGCGGCGCGTGAAGTTGACGAACTCGCTGTTCGGCATGAAGGGCACCGACACGTCCACCGTGCTGCCTTCAATCTTCGTTGCCCAGCCGGCCATGTAACGCAGGTAGCCGATGCACAGGGCGACGTCCACCGCTTCGGCGATGGCCGCAGACTTGCCGTTGTCGATCGACTCGATTTCGGCGAGCGTGCGCGCGTTCTGCTCAACCAGATCAGCCAGGCGCAACAGCAGGCGCTCGCGCTCGACCGGTTTGGCACGGCTCCAGGGGCCACTGTCGAAGGCACGACGGGCGGCACGCACAGCCGCATCGACGTCGCCTGGCTGGCCGGCCGGTACCGTTGCAATAACAGCTTCCGTCGCCGGATTGATCACCTCCAGCGTCTGCCCATCGGCGGCATCGACCCACTGGCCGCCGATCAGCATTTTATGGTTTTTGCAGGCGAAAAAGTCGTGGGTCTTACTGCTCAGCAATTCTTTAACGTCATTGAGGTTCATGGTTTGTCTCCTAGGGGGGGCAGGCAATCGCCTGTTTCTGGGTAAAATTGAAAAGCTCAGTTATTCGCCGCAATGGCCCAAGGCCAGGCTTCGCACAGGCGCAAAAGACGCAGAGTTACGCAAAGATGAAATGCCCTTTGGGCTAAATCAAATAGTTAATCTTTCTCTCCGTGTAACTACTCAGGTCGAAGGGGACCGCGTAAGTTGATCGCATTAATTCCCTCCCCTTTGCCCCGAAGGAAACACCCTTGGGGTGCAAGGGCTAGGGTGGGGATGGGGGAAAGCCTGTAACGTTGCAACCACCCCATCCCCATCCCGACCTTCCCCTTGAAGGGGAAGGAGAAAAACGGCAGCACCTGAGTAGTTACCTCTCCGTAACTGATATTGGTCACCCAATGGATGAAGAGTAAAAAATCGTAACCCTATGTTTCTTCGTGAACTTTGCCCCTTCGCGCCTGCGCGAAGCCTAGCCTTGGGCCATTGCGGTGAGATTTCCAGCTTGAAACATCCCGCTGCCGGCCTGGCCCGCAGCATCTTCATGAAATTTTAAAAATCAGTTGCCGGCGACGACACCAAGCACGGAGAACAGGACATCGCCCGCCGGCGCGGCAGCAATGCTGGTCAAGCCGGCCCTGTCGGGCCGCACGCTGTTCGTGAACTCCTGGCCATGATCCTCGCTGCTGACCATGACTGCGGCCTGCCCGCTGGGTGGCGAGAAGCGCGGTGGCGCCCCGGCCTGATTGCCACCGTTCAGTGAAACGCCGCCCACGCCAACAATGTGTACGCTGTCGTCAGCATGCTGGATGATCGCTGTCAGCGACTGCTTGGTACCGCTGGGAATCTTCTTCCAGGTCTGGCCAAGATCGACGCTGCGGTAGAGGTGGCCGCGTAAGCCCGCCATCAGCAAGGATCCGTCACGCAGTGCGAGTCCGGTCCAGAACGAGCCTTTGTTGTCGGTCTGGATCAGTTGCCAGGTGGCGCCGTTATCCCCGGAACGAAAAATACCGCCGGCTTCGGCGGCGACGAAGAGCAAACCGCCACGCGCCGGAACGATCTGCATCAAATGAATTTCTCCCGCCTCGCCGTCGACCAACCGGCGCTCATGCCAACGCTTGCCGCCATCGCGAGTTTCCAGGACGAGGCCGAACTGGCCGACGGCCAGGCCGTGCATTGCGTTCTCGAACCAGACCGAGAGCAACACGCGCTCCTTGCCGCGCTCTTCGCGCGACAACTGCCAGTTCTCGCCGCCGTCAGTGCTCCGCAAAATCGTGCCGTCGTGGCCGGCCGCCCAGCCCTGTTTATCGTCGATGAAATAGACGCTGGTCAGCGGCGCCCGAGTCGGCACCGCCTTGGCCTGGCGGAACTTTTTGGCGTCGTCGGACAAGATGACCAGTCCGTAATCGCCGACCGCAACGATGCGCCCGCCGGCCAGCGCCGAGGCGTAGATCGGCGCCTTCTCGGGGTGCGCCAGCTTCGGCGCAACGCGCAAGCCGTCCATATTGCCTGCCAGATTGCCCGCACCGGTCGTTCCGGAAGCCGCGCCAAGGCTTGGCACAGCGAGAAGGAAACAACACGTGAGCAAAAGACGTTTCATGAAGGGCTCCTGATCAATGGCCGATCGCCGGCGCCTTAACAGGCCCCTTGCGCGGAAACAGGGAATCGAGCTTGACCGCGAAGGCGGGCAGCACAGTAATTGCCATCAGCATGTTCACCATGAACATGAAGGTGAGCAGGATGCCCATGTCGGCCTGAAACTTGAGGTCGGAAAATGACCAGGTGGCGACGCCAACCGACAGGGTGATGGCGGTGAAGATGGTGGCGATACCGACCTCGCGCAAGGCGCCTTCCAGGGCCACTTTCATCGTCTCGCCGCGCGCCAGGTGAATCAGCAGGCGGTTGTAGATATAAAACGCGTAATCGACGCCAATCCCGGTGGCCAGCACCATCACCGGCAGGGTCGCCACGGTCAGGCCGATGTCCAGCGACTTCATGAACCAGTAGCCGAGGAAGGTGGCGAGGGTGAGCGGCAGACAGCAGGCAAACATCGCCCGCCAGTCGCGGTAGGCGAGCAGCACGAGGATCATGATCGCCGCGTACACATAGAGCATCATCGCCAGCTCGCGCTCTTCAACCTCCTCATTGGTCGCGCCGAGCAGGCCGATGTTGCCGGAGGCGAGGCGGACCTTGATGCCGAGAGCTTGCGGATCGTATGCGCTGCGAAAATCCTTGACCGCCTGGATCGCCGGCTTGATCGTCGTCGCCTTGTGGTCGGCCAGATAGATGTTGGCCGCCATCATGGTGCACGCGCGGTTGAACAGGCCGCCGGCTTCCGGCAGATAGCCGACGGCCACCTGCAGCGCCTTGCTGTCGCGCGGCAGGGCGGTCATCTTCGGATGCCCTTCGTTGAGACCGGCATTGGCAAACTTGGCGAGCGTGGATAACGAAGAAACCGAGAGCACGCCGGGCACCTGCGTCATGTGCTGAGTGAACTGGTCGATGTAGTTCACCACTTCGAAATTGTTACACGAGTCGTTGGGGGTCTCGAAGACCACGGTCAGCACGTCCATGCCGAGGTCGAAGCGCTTGACGATATTGGCGATATCGGTGTTGTAGCGCGAATCGGAACGCAGCTCCGGGGCGCCGGGCTGCAGGGCACCGATATGGCGGCCGTGGCTCTGCCACACAGCGATGCCGAAGAGGACCAGGGCAAACGCCAGAACGAGGCGCGCGTGGTTGATGTCGGCGATAAAACCGAGGCGCGCGATGATCTTGCCGCGCTGCTCCTGAAGCGCTTCGAGGCGCAGTGCATAGCGCTGCGAAAAACGGAAGTACGAAGCGGCAAGCGGCAGCATGATCAGGTTGGTGATGATCTTGTAGCCGACGCCGATCGACGCCGCGATACCGAGCTCACGGATCATCGGAATCGGGATGATGACCAGCGTGATGAATCCGACGAAGGCGGTCACCAGTGCCAGCGTGCCGGGAATGAACAATCCGGAAAAACTCTCGCGCGCAGCCTCGATCGAACTCGCGCCGCCGGCCACCGCCTTGGAGATGGCGTTGATCTGCTGCACGCCGTGCGAAACGCCGATGGCGAAGACGAGAAAGGGGACGAGGATGGCCAGCGGGTCGAGCCCGAAGCCGAGCAGGGTCAACGTGCCGAACTGCCAGACCACCGACACCATCGAGCAACCGATGGCGAGCAGAGTGAGCGGCAGCGAACGGCAGTACCAATAGACCGACAACGCGGTGAGGACGATGGCGAGAACGAAGAACACGGCAACGCCCCTGGCGCCGTCGGCAATGTCGCCGATCTGCT
>JBIJCY010000279.1:0-4227 GCA_044344385.1 Rhodocyclaceae bacterium
TCAGGGCCACCTGGCGCGTACGCTGGCGCTTTCCGATGACGAGAAGCTGATTCTCAAGCCGCTCTGTTTGCTCACCATCAAGCCGGCGATGTACGTCGCCAACGTGCTTGAGGATGGCTTTGAAAACAATCCGCACCTGGATCGCCTGCGCGAATACGCGGAAAAAGAAGGAGCGCCGGTCGTTGCCCTGTGTGCGCAGATCGAAGCTGAACTTGCCGATCTTGAAGATGAGGACAAAAAGGCCTTCCTTGCAGATCTTGGGCTTGAAGAGCCGGGCCTTAATCGCCTGATCCGTGTCGGCTACAACCTGCTCGGTCTGCAGACCTACTTCACCGCCGGCGTCAAGGAAGTGCGCGCGTGGACGATCCATGTTGGCGATACGGCGCCGCAGGCCGCTGGCGTCATCCACACGGACTTTGAAAAAGGCTTCATCCGCGCGCAAACCATCGCCTTCACCGACTTCATCGCCTGCAAAGGCGAGCAGGGCGCCAAGGAAGCCGGGAAGATGCGTGCTGAAGGCAAGGAATATGTGGTCAAGGATGGCGACGTTCTGAACTTCCTGTTCAACGTCTAGCGCCCGCTTGCTTCGCGCCGGACGTGCGGGGTAGTTGAGTATGACCATAGTCCGCGTTGAAGCGCTGGAGCCCGCTTTTGCCCTCGCTGCTGCGGCGTGGGCAGAGCGTCTGCAGTTGCCGCAAGGCGGGGACGCCCAGTTTGCCTTGCAACTGGGGGCAGAGGGTTTGCAGTTGCTCGAATTGGGTCCGCAGGCGCCGGGGCCTATACGGGTGGACTTTGTCGAGGGTGCGGTCGCTCATCGGCGGCTGTTCGGTGGCGGCAACGGGCAGATGATTGCCAAGGCCGTTGGCGTGCAGTCGGGGGTGCGTCCGGATGTTCTGGATGCCACGGCCGGTCTGGGGCGCGATGCCTTTGTGCTGGCGCGGCTGGGTTGTGCGATAACCCTGATTGAGCGTCACCCCCTGATTGCCGCCTTGCTAGAAGACGGCTTGCTGCGCGCGCAGAACGACCCGGAGGTGGCGCCGATTGTTGCGCAGATGAATCTGCAGCGCGGCAATGCGATCGACTTGATGCGTGCCTGGCAGGGAGAGCCACCGCAGGTAATTTACCTTGATCCAATGTTCCCGCATCGCGATAAAAGCGCTTCAGTGAAAAAGGAAATGCGCCTGTTCCGACCGCTGGTCGGCGACGATGATGACGCGCCAGCTTTGCTGGAGGCGGCGTTGGCTTTGGCAACGCATCGGGTGGTGGTTAAGCGCCCCCGCAAGGCGCCGGGTATTGTTGGCGGCCAGCCAGGCTATGCACTCGAAGGCAACGCCAGCCGTTTCGATATTTATCCGAAAAAAACGTTGAAAGCCAAGGCCGGGTAGTTGCCTCTGAAAATGGCGAAATGCTAATTTCCCTGGATGTGTTCGTAGATTCGTGTTGTTTCGCCACCGTTTTGCTTGACCTTGTACATCGCATGATCGGCGCGATGCAGCAGGGCGCCCACGGTATCACCGTGTTCCGGGTAGAGGCTGATGCCGATGCTGGTTGCTACGCGATGATGGCGTTCGTCGGCAATGATTGGTTCGGTGATGCTGGCGTGGATTTTTTCGGCAATCGAGAATGCGTCATTTGTTGTTTCAATCGTTGATAGCAACACCACGAATTCATCGCCGCCGAGACGAGCGACTGTGTCTGTTTCGCGGACACATTTGCGCAGGCGACCAGCAACAGCTTCAAGTACCCGGTCGCCCGTGGCGTGCCCGTGCTCATCGTTGATCGGCTTGAACTTGTCGAGGTCGATCAGCAGTAATGCCAGTTGATGGCCGTTGCGATGCGCGTTGCGGATGGCGTGCTCCAGCCGATCTTCGAGCAGGCGGCGGTTGGGCAACTGGGTCAGGGGGTCGTGGTAGGCCAGGTGGCGGAAGCGAGCTTCGGATTCGATGCGTGAGGTGATATCGCTGGCCGTGCCGTGATAGCCAACAAATACGCCTTCAGCATCAAACATCGGGTTGCCGTTAATGCTGTACCAGTGCGGGTCGCCTTCCGGTGTTGCGATCTGATAGATAAAGTCACGGAAAGACTCGTGTCGCTCAAGGGTGCTGATGTGCTCTTTCCAGCGCCATTCGGGAACACTGTGCAGGCCGATGATTTCCCAGCGGGTGCGACCAATGGATTGAATCACGGGCAGGTCGTGCTTGATTCCATCCTGCCCGTCAAAGTGTGTGAAGCGAAAGTGCTCGTCCTGCTCCCAGTAAAGATCGGAAGACAGTCGAATCAGGTCGCGGAAACGTTCTTCGCTGACGCGCAATGCCGCTTGAGCGGCACGCTTCTCGGAAATGTCCGAAACGATCCAGACCGTGCCTGCACTCAGGTTGCCAGCATCGACGGCCATTCCGGTCACTTCTCCCCAGAAGCGGGAGCCATCGGCACGTTGCAGTTGCAGTTCTTCCTTGTAGGGATGCCCTTCGGTGATCACCGGCAGCGAATCGGTGACAAGCTTCTTCCACTGGGCGCGATCAGGATGCCAGCGCCACGGCTCCATGCCGGGCATGGCGTCTAGCGGATAGCCAAGCAGTTCTGCAAAACGGTGATTGCACTCGGCGACGTAACGTGGTTTTGGCTGCAGAAAAACGATGCCTTCACCGACCGATTCGAAAATGACCCGTTGCTGTTGCAGTAGATGTTCGCTTTGGTGACGGCTGTTCAGCGCGGCAACCAGGGTATCGTGGTGCATGCGAAAAGAAGAAATGACAATAGCACTCATCGCCAGTACGCCGAGCCCGAGCAGGAAAGTCTGTTGATCGTCAAGGGTGATCAGGCGGGCGATCAGTGGCAGAGACAGCATTACCGCAAAACCGGCGAATGTCTTGCGGCTGGCCACCAGGGTGCTGCTGCTCACCAGCAGCACGCAAAAAAGTATGACGGTGAGGGCGAGCACGTTGTTGTGTCCCGGGTCGGCCATCGGCATCCAGACCGCCAGGCCCCAGACCAGTCCGGTGGTTGCGGCGAGCGCTGCGTAACCATTTTCCCAGTGGCCTACTTGTGCTTCCTTTGTCTCATCGAAGTGGCGAGCGAAGCTGCGAACGAAGAGAACGCGCAATGCGGCGAGACTGAGCATGGTAAACAGCCAGACGGTGAGCAGGGCCGGTGGGGTCAGCGCGTAGAGCCACAAGGCCAGCAGCAGGGCGCCGGTGGCGACTGAGATGCTGGCTGAGCGGGCGACTGAAACCAGATGGTGAAGACAGTCGATTCGTGTACGAAAGCGCGCAGCCGGTGTCATCATGGCCCGTAGTGCCGATGCCTGCTGCGTGTAATGGCTCATCGTGCCTTGTCCTTTGCCCAACAATCGAGTTTTTTACAACGGCGCATTATGACCTTTGATTGGTGCATTGAATAGATGTGCCGGGAAATCAGCGGCTACAATGGGCGCTTGCCGCGATCCATCTCCAGGAAATGAATGAGCAATTCTGCGCCAAACAATCCATCCGCTGTGGCTTACCGTGGCCGCTTCGCGCCTTCACCAACAGGCCCTTTGCACTTCGGCTCGCTGGTTGCGGCGGTCGGCAGCTACCTTGATGCGTGTGCAAATGCCGGCGAGTGGCTGTTGCGCATCGAAGATGTGGATGAGCCGCGCACCGTGCCGGGTGCGTCCGACGATATCCTGCGTACGCTTGAGGCGTTTGGTTTTGAATGGGATGGTGAAGTCCTTACGCAGAGTCGACGTCTTGATCTCTATCACGCGGCACTGGTTCGCCTGCAGCTTGATTGCGAGGTTTATCCCTGTGGTTGCTCGCGGCGCGAGATTGCTGATTCTTCATCGCGGGTTTCGGTGGATGGCGGTCTGGCGTATCCGGGGACTTGCCGTGCCGGTCTTGGGGAAGGGCGCGCAGCGCGCTCCTGGCGAATGCGCGTGCCGGATCACGAACTGGGTTTTGAGGATCGGGTGCAGGGAGCGCTGCGGCAGAATTTGGAGAGGGAGGTCGGTGACTTCATTCTTTTGCGCGCCGACGGACAGTATGCCTATCAGTTGGCGGTGGTGCTTGACGACGCGCTACAGGGGGTTAATTCGGTCGTGCGTGGCGCTGATTTGCTTGACTCCACACCGCGGCAGATCTGGCTACAGCAACGCCTCGGAGTGCCGACGCCAGCTTACGCGCACTTGCCGGTCGCGACCAATGCGGCCGGCGAGAAACTGTCAAAACAGACGCAGGCGGCGGCGGTCAG
>JBIJCY010000280.1:0-4223 GCA_044344385.1 Rhodocyclaceae bacterium
CAAGAAAGCGGCACCACGTGTGCAACTGCTCGGCTCCGGCACGATCTTCCGCGAAGTCATTGCAGCAGCCGAGTTACTCAAAAGCGATTGGGGTGTCGACGCTGATCTGTGGGGCTGCCCGAGCTTCACCGAACTGTCGCGCAACGGAAATGATGTGCAGCGTCACAACCTGCTCAACCCGACCGCCAAGGCGCAACTTTCGCACGTCGAAACCTGCCTCAATGGCACGACCGGCCCGGTGATCGCGGCAACTGATTACGTTCGCATGTATGCCGAACAGATCCGTCCGTTCATCAACCGTCGTTACGTCACGCTTGGCACCGATGGTTTCGGCCGTTCGGATACGCGTGAAAAGCTGCGTCATTTCTTCGAGGTCGATCGTCGCTGGGTCACTGTCGCTGCACTGAAGGCCCTGGCCGACGAAGGCACGATCCCGCAGAGCAAGGTCGCCGAAGCGATTGCCAAATACGGCATCGATGTGAACAAACCCAACCCGATGTCGGTTTAAGGGAGCCCATTCATGAGTCAGACAATTGAAGTAAAAGTACCGGACATCGGCGATTACTCCGACGTTCCGGTGATCGACATCTGCGTCAAGGTCGGCGATACAGTCAAAGTGGACGATGCCCTCGTCACCCTTGAATCCGACAAGGCGACCATGGATGTTCCGTCGTCCGCGGCCGGCGTCGTCAAGGAAATCCGGGTCGCGCTCGGCGACAAGATTTCCGAAGGCGCTGTTGTGGTCATTATCGAAGCAGCTGGTGCGGCTGCGGCAGCTCCGGCAGCGCAAGCCGCTGCTCCGGCGGCCGCCCCGGCGGCAGCTGCACCCGCCGCTCCTGTCGCAGCACCAGCGGCTGCCCCGGCAGCGGCCAGTGCATCGGTTGAGGTCAAAGTGCCGGATATCGGCGATTACACCGATGTCCCGGTGATCGACATCTGCGTCAAGGTCGGCGACACGGTCAAGGTTGACGATGCCCTCGTCACCCTCGAATCCGACAAGGCGACGATGGATGTTCCGTCATCCGTTGCCGGTGTCATCACGGCGATCAAGGTGGCCCTCGGCGACAAGATTTCCGAAGGCAGCGTTGTTGTTGTCGTGCAAACCGGTGCTGGTGCTGCTGCTCCGGCGGCCGCTGCTCCTGCTGCGGCCAGTGCACCTGCAGCCGCAGCGAGTGCTCCGGCGCCTGTTGCTGCCGCACCCGCCGCACCCGCTACGGCCGGCGCGCCGGCTGCCGGCCTCGCCCTGGGCGCCAAGACGCATGCCAGCCCATCGGTACGCGTTTTCGCCCGTGAACTCGGCGTCGATCTGGCCAAGGTTCCGGCCACCGGCCCGAAAGGTCGCATCCTCAAGGAAGACATCCAGTCCTACGTCAAGGGTGCGCTGAAAGCCGGCCCCGTGCCGACTGCTGCGTCCGCTTTCGTCGGCTCGCTCGGCGGCGGTCTCGATCTGCTGCCCTGGCCGAAGGTCAACTTCGAGAAATTCGGCCCGGTCAGCGTTGTCCCGCTGTCGCGCATCAAGAAGATTTCCGGCCAGAACCTCGCGCGCAACTGGGCGATGATCCCGGCGGTGACCTATCACGAAGATGCCGACATCACCGACCTCGAAGCCTTCCGCGTCTCGATGAACAAGGAGAACGAGAAGTCGGGCGTCAAGATCACCATGCTCGCCTTCCTGATCAAGGCCTGCGCCATGGGCCTGAAGAAGTTCCCGGAGTTCAACAGCTCGCTTGATGGCGACAATCTGGTGATGAAGCAGTATGTGCACATCGCCTTTGCCGCCGATACGCCAAACGGCCTCGTTGTTCCGGTGATCAAGAACGCCGACCAGAAATCGGTCACGCAACTGGTTGCCGAATGCAACGAGCTTTCCAAAAAAGCGCGTGACGGCAAGCTCGGCCCGGCCGACATGTCCGGCGCCTGCTTCACCATCTCCAGCCTGGGCGGCATCGGTGGCACCTACTTCGCACCGATCGTCAATGCGCCTGAAGTCGCCATCCTCGGCGTCAACAAGTCGGTGATGAAGCCGGTGTGGAACGGCAAGGAATTCGTGCCGCGCCTGATGCTACCGATGTCGCTGACCGCTGACCACCGCGTGATCGACGGCGCGCTGGCCACCCGCTTCAACGTCTATGTTGCGCAGTTGCTCGTCGACATGCGTCGCGTGCTGCTCTGATCAGGAGAAGAAAATGAGCCAGATCATTGAAGCAAAAGTCCCGGACATCGGCGACTACAGCGACGTTCCCGTCATCGACATCTGCGTCAAGGTAGGCGACACGGTGAAGGCGGAAGACGCCCTCGTCACGCTCGAATCCGACAAGGCAACGATGGACGTACCCTGCCCCGCCGATGGCGTGGTCAAGGAAATCCGCGTCAAACTCGGCGACAAGGTGTCGGAAGGCACGCTGGTTGTCGTGCTTGAAGCGGCCGGCGCTGCTGCTGCGGCTCCGGCCAAGGCTGCTGCACCGGCCCCCGCTGCCGCGCCTGCTGCTGCACCACTAACCGCCCCCAAAGCCGGGCAATTCGCCGGCACGGTCGACCTCGAATGCGAAATGCTCGTTCTCGGCGCCGGCCCCGGCGGTTATTCGGCAGCCTTCCGCAGCGCTGACCTCGGCATGAAGACGGTGATCATCGAGCGTTACGCAACGCTCGGTGGCGTCTGTCTGAACGTCGGCTGCATTCCGTCGAAGGCACTGCTGCACGTCACCGCCGTGATGGACGAAGCCGCACACATGTCCGACCTCGGCGTTTCATTTGCCGCACCGGCCGTCGATATCGACAAGCTGCGCGCCCACAAGGCCAAGGTTGTCGGCAAGCTGACCGGCGGCCTCGCCGGCATGGCCAAGGGCCGCAAGGTCGAAATCGTGCGCGGTTACGGCAGCTTCCTCGATGCCAACCACATCGAAGTTGAAACCACCGAAGGCGCCGGGCAAGACAAGACCGGTACCAAGAAGGTCGTCCGCTTCCAGAAATGCATTATCGCAGCCGGTTCGGCGGCGGTGCATCTGCCCTTCATCCCGCGCGACCCGCGCATCGTCGACTCGACCGGCGCGCTGGAACTGCGCACGGTGAATGGTGCGATACCGAAGAAGATGCTGGTCATCGGCGGCGGCATCATCGGTCTCGAAATGGCCACCGTCTATTCGACCCTCGGCACCCGTGTCGATGTCGTCGAAATGATGGATGTACTGATGGCCGGCCCGGATCGTGATCTGGTCAAGGTCTGGGAGAAGCAGAACCTGCACCGCTTCGACAAGATCATGCTGAAGACCAAGACCGTTGCCGTTGAAGCCAAGAAAGACGGCCTCTACGTCAAGTTCGAAGGTGAAAATGTCGCGCCGGAACCAGTCAAGTACGACATGATCCTGCAAGCCGCCGGCCGTTCGCCGAACGGTGGCAAGATCGCTGCCGACAAGGCCGGCGTCATCGTCACCGATCGCGGCTTCATCCCGGTCGATAACCAGATGCGCACCAACGTACCGCACATCTTCGCCATCGGTGACCTGGTCGGCCAGCCGATGCTGGCGCACAAGGCGGTGCATGAGGCGCACGTGGCGGCCGAAGTAGCCGCAGGGCACAAGGCCGTATTCGACGCCACCGTCATCCCCGGTGTCGCTTACACGCACCCGGAAGTGGCATGGGTCGGCTACACGGAAGATCAGGCGAAGAAGGAAGGCCGCAAGGTCGAGACCGCCAAGTTCCCGTGGGCAGCCTCAGGCCGCGCCATCGCCAACGGTTGCGACTACGGCTTCACCAAGCTGATCTTCGACGCAGAGACGCATCGCGTCATCGGTGGCGCCATCGTCGGCCCGTCGGCTGGCGACATGATCGGCGAAGTGTGTCTGGCCATCGAAATGGGCTGCGACGCAGTTGATATCGGCAAGACCATTCACCCGCACCCGACGCTGGGTGAGACGGTCGGCATGGCGGCGGAAGTGGCGCACGGCAGCTGTACGGATATTCCGCCGGTGAAGAAGAAGTAGTACGGCAGCAAGCAAGACAAAGCCGCCGCAACCCTCGCGGGTGCGGCGGCTTCTTTTCGGGCAGAAAAGACCCAGATAACAGCTGCCTTGCGGGGCTCGCCAGCTGGCGATCTACGTTACGAAACAGCCCGAAAGCAAATAAATACGCCACTCTTCAGAAACAGGTCTTTGAGCGACGCTCAGTGGTAATCCTGCTCGCGTTGATGGCGTACCGCTAGAATCAGTGCCATATCGGCGCCTTCG
>JBIJCY010000281.1:0-4217 GCA_044344385.1 Rhodocyclaceae bacterium
CTTCCCGCACGTGTTTTCTGTTTTTCTCTGCGTGCACTCTGCGCCTCCGCGTCTGCGCGAAGCCTGGCCTTGGGCCACTGCGGTAGGTTTAGGGGTTTTTAGCAGACCGTTTCTGTTGTCGTCCCGGTCGGAATTGCCAATCATCGTCGTAATACGCCACTTTTTCGTTTTCCGCCGTGACGCCGGGAAAGCCCATCAGCGGCAAAGGGTGCAGATCACGCGGATCGGCATACGCACCTGCAGCCAGCTCACCGGCCAACCGTCGATCAACATCAGCCAACTGCAGCGGCAAGGGCTTCTGCAACCAGTCTTCAGCAACGTCGTACAGCACGGCTTTGGCGGTCAGGCCGCGAAACGGCGACAACAACTGCTCATAGGTCGCATGACCGAAAATAAAGCAGCGCAGTGCGCCAGCCAGATCGGCGCGGCGCGCCCAGAACAACTCTTTCCAGTGAAAACCACGCACCAGTTCAAGCAGTGAAGAATCGGACGAAAGCACCACGATCCCGCATTCATCAAAATGCGTCATGGCATCGCGCCCACGGCCGCGCGCATCCGGTCGTTCGGCGCCCTCCTGAATATGGCGGAAATTGAGCGCTGCTTTGGCGCAAGGAAAAGTCAGCCAGACCAGCGCATTGAAAAAGTCATGCCAGTTGTCCGGGCGCGTTTCAACCTCGCCACGCGCCCAGATGCGCGCCTCGTAACCCAGACCATCTTCCTGCGGCGGAACAAAACGGAGTGGCAAACCACGCTGCGTCCGCGCTTCAGCCATCGCACAGACCGCATCCAGCGCGGCCAGATCCGGCGCGAACGAAATCTGTTCAAGAAGCGGGGAGAGCGGCAAAAACAGCCCGCCCGGCGAAGGGAACGTCGTCAAGAATCAGCGCGCAGCGGGCGTATCTACCGCGGCAGGCGCCTCAACCTTCGGCGCAGCGGTAAATTGAAGAACATCATTTTTGAGTTCAAAAACGCCGGCCAGCGGCCCCATGCCACCCTCCGGCACCGCGTCAAGTTTCGCAAAACCTTCGCAAGTGCGCGTCTCGACGACATACATAAGATTGCCCTGCTTGAGAATCCATGCGTTGTTGCCTGGCGAATAAACCTCGAATTTGGCATTAAGCGGTGCCGAACCAAGCTTGTGCCGTCGCATGCAATCGGGCATACGTGCCGCTGCAACAGTGTATTGCGCGGTCTTCTCCCAAAAATATTGCTGCACGCGAATAAGACTGAGCGCGTGATCGCTGCTCTGAATCTGAAACGAGGCACGCTGATCCGAGCAGGCAACAAGAACAGGCAACAGCAACAAGGGCATCAATTTAAGCGGCGACACGGCAAATCTCCTCAAGCAAATTCCGGAATTCAAAAAGCAGCAATCAAGCAACAATTTTCCAGCGCAACGGCTCGCCGGCGCGCAGCGGAATCAGCGTATCGCCGCCGACATAATCGAAAGACGCAGGTGTCGTCCAATCCTGTTTCTCCAGCACCATCTTGCCGGTATTGCGCGGCAGGCGGTAAAAATCGGGGCCGTTGAAACTGGCAAACGCCTCGAACCGATCGAGCGCACCGGCCGCATCAAAAGCTTCGGCGTAAAGTTCAAGCGCCGCGTGCGCCGTGTAACAACCAGCACAACCACAAGAAACTTCCTTGGCGCCACGTGCATGTGGCGCGGAATCGGTCCCCAGAAAGAATTTGCTGCTGCCTGAGGTCGCGGCATTAACCAGCGCCTGCCGATGAATCTCGCGCTTCAAGACAGGCAAGCAGTAGTAATGCGGACGAATGCCGCCGGTAAAAATTGCATTGCGGTTATAGAGCAAATGATGCGCCGTTATTGTCGCGCCCACATTGACGCCAGACTCCGCCACAAAATCTGCAGCATCTTTGGTCGTAATGTGCTCGAACACCACGCGCAAACCCGGACGCCGTGCCAGCAAAGGCTGCAGCACGCGCTCAATGAAAACGTTCTCGCGGTCAAAAATATCAATCATCGGATCAGTCACTTCACCATGCACGAGCAGCGGCACGCCGAGCTTCTCCATCTCGGCAAGCGCTGCATCACACTTGGCCAGATCGCTGACACCGGCGTCCGAATTGGTTGTCGCTCCCGCCGGGTAAAGTTTTACTGCATGCACGAAGTCGCTCCCGGCGGCACGCCGGATTTCATCCGCCGGTGTATTGTCGGTCAGATACAGAGTCATCAACGGCTCAAAACTCATGCCCCGCGGCAAGGCTGCGAGGATGCGCTCACGATACTCGGCCGCAGCAAGCACCGTGGTTACCGGCGGACGCAGGTTGGGCATGACAATGGCGCGGGCAAACTGACGGGCGGTATGCGGCAGAACCGAAAGCAGCGCTCCATCATCGCGCAGGTGAAGGTGCCAGTCGTCAGGGCGGGTAAGGGTGATTTGCATCATTGCGCTCAATCAAAGAGAAACGTCAGTGCTATCTTACATCGACCCCGCTTGATCGCTATACTCGCGCTGACGATACCCGCTTTTCCAGAGTTTTTCCGACGACGCAACAAAGGAGAGATGCAGATGTCTTCGATCGAATCGACACTCCACGAAAGCCGCATCTTTCCGCCTTCGGAAGCAACGATCAGGAAAGCCACCATTTCAGGAATGCCCGCCTATCTGGCCTTGTGCAAAGAGGCCGATCAGGATTACGCCGGCTACTGGGCGCGCCTGGCGCGCGAACACCTGGTCTGGCAACAGCCGTTCAGCCAGTCGCTCGACGAAAGCAACGCTCCGTTCTACTGAAGCAGGCCCGCTGAGCGCCTCCGGCGCGGGCAACCCCGACGCCGGCCTACGACGCCTGAAGCTCAGGGCTGCGCCACCGTGTCGCCAATAGCGACGGCAATATCTGGTCGTCCATCACCGCAGCACGTAATTTGGCCGTCGCTTGCGAATGAATCTGACTGATTCGCCCCTCAGTCAGACCCAAAGGCTCACCGATACGCTGCATGCTCAGATCTTCAACATAGCGAAACGTCATCACCGCATCTTCGCGCTCGGACAAATCACTGATGGCAATCAGCAATTTTCGCTGCAAGGCCCGACGCTCAAGCGCGGCGAGCGGGTCCGATTTGGTGTTCATGCACCAATCAAGAAAATCTGCGGGCGAGTCTCTATCATCGAAGTCTCCAATAGAAAACAGGGTGTAGCCGTGCGCATCCTGAAGCAAGCGCTGATACTCCGCCAAAGGCATCGCCAGCGACCGGGCGACCTCTTCTTCATTTGGCGAGCGACCCAACCGATGAACGAGCTGATTGATCGCGTGCTCCACGGCGCGCATTGCGCGACGAACGGACCGGGTCGCAGGATCAATGTCACGCAAGCCATCCAGCATGGCGCCACGAACGCGCTGGGGAATATAATTCAGATAATGCGCCCAGACCCGTGTCTTTGTCGTCAGGAGGATAGCGCCCAACAGACCGATAAAACCGTCCTGAACCAAATCATCAACCTCTACACTCGCGGGCAGTTTTTTCAGCAGCGATTGGGCAATCACTTTCACCAGAGGCGCGTGCTCAGTAACGAGTCGATCACTCTCGCTTTCCGTCAGCCTTCGTCGCGCTTTGCTATCAAACGCAGCCCGCTCCCTCAGTCGTGCTTAGATAACAAAAAAACACTACCCCTTTAGTGACAGCGCCAACTCATACAAGGCGTTTTTCCCCACCCCGGTAATCGCATGCGCCAGCTTCGCCGCCTGCTTGACCGGCAAACCGTCTTCCAGAAGCAGCCTTAAAACACGCTCGGCCTCGCCGTCATCGCCCGCCACCAAAGCCCCGGAAACGAGCAACACAAACTCGCCACGCTGCCGGTTCGCATCCGCCAGCAGCCAGTCATGCGCCTCGCCCAACGGGCAAGAATGAATCGTTTCGAACAGCTTGGTCAGCTCACGTGCCACGACCAGCGTGCGCTCCGGCCCGAATACGGCAGCCAACGAAACGACTGTTTCCAGAATACGATGCGGCGCTTCATAAAAAACCAGCGCATAAGGCAGGCCCGCCAACTCACGTAACGCGTCTTCCCGCTGCTTGGTCCGACTTGGCAAAAACCCGTAAAAAAGAAAATGCGACTCCATGAGACCCGACGCCGAAAGCGCGGCAATAGCTGCACACGGCCCGGGCAAAGGCACCACGCGGTAGCCTGCGGCACGCACATCAGCCACCAGCCGCGCGCCGGGATCGGACACCGCCGGTGTCCCCGCATCGGAAA
>JBIJCY010000282.1:0-4205 GCA_044344385.1 Rhodocyclaceae bacterium
TCCACGCCTGATTGTTGCGATCATGATCGACGAGCCGGGTGGTCTCAAGCACTACGGTGGCGATGTGGCCGGGCCGGTGTTTGCCGGCGTCATGAGCGGTGCGCTACGCACGCTCGGCATTGCTCCGGATGCGCCGCTTCAGGTTGCGCAAACCCCTGCGGCCAAGGAGAAGCTGTGAACATGGTTGCCACGCCAGCCTTGATCAGTGGTCCTCTCGCCGCATTGCAGCGTCTGGCCGCGCTGGGTGTGCAGCCGAGCGGTGTGTCGGATGACAGCCGGCAGATCCGCGTAGGCGACATTTTCCTGGCTTATCCGGGTGATCTTTCCGATGGCCGTCTTCATATTGCGGATGCCATCGCGCGTGGTGCCGTTGCCGTGCTGTGGGAAGAAAGCACGGATTTTGTCTGGCGCGCCGAATGGCGCATCGCCAATTTGCCAGTCAGCAATTTGCGTGCGTTGAGCGGCCCGCTGGCACATGCTGTCTATGGTCGCCCGAGTGAGCGCCTGTCGCTGATTGCGATTACCGGGACCAACGGCAAGACAACCATCAGTCAGTGGATCTCACGTACACACCCGCGCTCCTGCGCCATCATCGGCACGCTGGGCGCCGGTTTGCCCGGCAAGCTCGTCGATACCGGCTTTACGACGCCGGAAGCAACGACCTTGATGCGCTATCTGACCGAGTTTGCCGACAATGAAGCGCAAGCCTGCGCGCTCGAAGCCAGCTCGATTGGCATCGAAGAGGGGCGTCTTGATGGCGCGCGAGTCGATGTCGCCGTATTTACCAATCTGACGCGCGATCATCTTGACTACCACGGGACAATGGACGCCTATGCAGCGGCCAAGGAGAAACTGTTTTCCTGGCCACGTTTGCGCCTCGCTGTGGTTAATCTTGACGATCCATTCGGGCGGGAACTGGCCGCGCACAGCACGGCGACCAAGGTTGTCGCCTACACGCAATGCGACGCACCGAACGACCGGCAGGGAATGATCCGTGCTGAAAACATTGAGGAAACGCTCTCCGGCCTGCGCTTCATGCTGAATGCGCCAAGCGGTCGGGCGCTCGTCGAAACGCGGTTGATCGGTCGCTATAACGTATCGAACCTGCTGGCGGTTGCGGCGGTGCTGATCGACGCCGGTTTGACGCCAAAAGAAGTAGCTGCCCGTTTTGCCGAACTTGATCCGCCGCCGGGGCGGCTGGAAAAAATCGGTGGCAACAATGAGCCACTGATCGTCGTCGACTATGCGCACACGCCGGATGCGCTTGAGAATTCCTTGCGCGCGTTGCGTGAAGTGGCCAGTGCGCGTGGCGCCGGCCTCACCGTTATCTTCGGCTGTGGCGGCGATCGCGATCAGGGCAAGCGTCCGTTGATGGGCGCAGTGGCAGCTCAGTTTGCCGATCGCGTGGTGCTGACCAGCGACAATCCGCGCAGCGAAGACGCTGGCGCAATCATCGGGCAGATTCGCGTTGGTGCGCCGACTGCCGAAGTTAATCCGGATCGCGCCGAAGCCATTGCCCAGGCCATTGCCAGCGCTCATCCGGCAGACGTGCTGCTGATCGCCGGCAAGGGTCACGAGTCTTATCAGGAAATTGCCGGCGTCCGTCGCCCGTTCTCGGATGTTGCCGCGGCAAACGCGGCTCTTGCTGCCCGTAAGGAGTCCGCCCAATGACCATAAAGATGGATCTTCTGGCGGCAGCTCGCGCGACGGCCGGCACATTGTCCGGGGACAACCTCAACTTCAGTGGAGTATCGACGGACAGCAGAACGACTGCGCCCGGCGAACTCTTTCTTGCATTGCGCGGTGAAAACTTTGACGGTCATCAGTTTGTCGCTGCCGCCAAAGCGCGCGGCGCGGTTGCCGCAGTGGTTGCTGCTGATGCGGCCGAGGCATTGAAGGATTCCGCTCTGCCCCTGATTCTGGTGGCCGATACCCGGCTGGCGCTCGGTGCGCTGGCGGCTGACTGGCGTGCCCGATTCGATCTACCGGTCATTGCGGTTACCGGCAGCAATGGCAAGACGACAACCAAGGAAATGATCGCCAGTATTTTGCAAGCGGCGTTTGGCGATGCTGTTCTGGCGACGCAGGGTAATTTCAATAACGATATCGGTCTGCCGCTCACCTTGCTCAAGCTTGATGCAAGGCATCGTGCTGCGATCATCGAAATGGGCATGAATCATCCCGGTGAAATCGCCTATCTCGCCCGTCTTGCCCGGCCGACGGTCGCCTTGGTGACCAATGCGCAACGTGCGCATTTGGCCGGCATGGGCTCGATCGAAGCGATTGCCACTGAAAAAGGCAGTGTCTATCAAGGGCTCGGTGATGCGGGTGTGGCGGTATTTAACGCCGATGACCAGTGGGCCGATTCGTGGCGCGCGCAGAGTGCCGGACACCAGACGATGACTTTCGGTATCGAAAAGCAAGCCGAGGTCAGTGGCCAATGTCAGTTGCACGGGCTGGAAAATTACCTGACGCTCTGCGTGCAGGGCGAGACGGTCGAGGTCGCGTTGGCTTTGCCCGGTTTGCACAATTCGCGCAACGCCCTTGCCGCAGCGACCGCAGCGCTGGCTGCTGGTTTGCCGCTCAGCGCCGTGCGTGATGGACTGGCGGCTTTTCGCGGGGTCAAAGGACGTCTGCAGCGGCGCACTGGGCTTAATGGCGCGATCCTGCTGGATGACACCTATAACGCCAATCCGGATTCGGTGCGTGCCGGTATCGACGTTCTGGCCGCGACGGTTGGCAAGAAGCTGCTGGTGCTGGGTGATATGGGCGAGATCGGCGAGATGACCGGCCAGTTCCATGACGAAATTGGCGGCTACGCGAAGAGTCAGGGCGTTGATCGTCTGTTTGCCTTCGGTGAATCCAGCGCAATCGCGGCTCACAATTTTGGCGCGGGTGGCCAGCACTACAAGAAAATCGAAGACCTGATTCAGGCGGTCAGCACTGAGCTGACGCCCGACACCACCGTCCTCGTCAAGGGGTCGCGCTTCATGCGTATGGAGCGGGTGGCTGATGCGATCAGTGCGCCGCTCGCCGGGGAGAGTAAATAATGCTGTTGATGCTGACCCAATGGCTGGCGCAGGATGTACGCGGCTTCAACGTGTTTGGCTACATCACGTTACGCACCGTGCTGGCGGCGATGACCGCGTTGATCATTTCGTTCATTGCCGGGCCGCGCGTCATTCGCTGGCTGGCCGCCAAGAAAATTGGCCAGGCGGTGCGCAATGATGGCCCGCAGACACATCTGGTCAAATCCGGCACGCCGACCATGGGTGGTGCGCTGATCCTCATTGCCATCGGCATCACCACGCTGTTGTGGGCTGACCTCGGCAACCGTTACGTCTGGGTCGTCCTGATCGTGACGCTCGGCTTCGGTGCGATCGGCTGGTACGACGACTGGCAGAAAGTCGTGCATCGTGATCCCAAGGGTTTGTCGAGTCGCTGGAAGTATTTCTGGCAGTCGGTGATCGGGCTGCTGGTCGCGATCTACCTCGGCATGACGGCGACCGTGCCGGCGCAGTTTCAGTTGATCGTTCCGTTTTTCAAGACAGTTTCCTACCCGCTGGGTGTCGTCGGCTTCATTACGCTCACTTATTTTGTGATTGTCGGGACGAGCAACGCGGTGAATCTGACCGACGGCCTCGACGGACTGGCGATCATGCCAACGGTGATGATCGCCGGTGCGTTGGCAATATTTGCTTACGTCGCCGGCAACGCCGTCTATGCAAAATACCTTTTTCTGCCCTACATCCCGGGTGCCGGTGAACTGGCTGTTTTTCTCGGGGCGATGGCCGGGGCCGGGCTCGGTTTTTTGTGGTTTAACGCCTATCCGGCCGAAGTGTTCATGGGCGACGTGGGTGCGCTGGCGCTCGGCGCCGCGCTTGGCGTCGTGGCGGTGATCGTGCGGCAGGAGATTGTGCTGGCCATCATGGGTGGCGTCTTTGTTGCCGAAACGCTTTCGGTTGCAGCGCAGGTGCTCTATTTCAAATTCACCGGCGGCAAGCGGATTTTCCGCATGGCACCGTTGCATCACCACTACGAACTCGGCGGCTGGAAAGAAACCCAGGTCGTCGTCCGTTTCTGGATCATCACCATCATGCTGGTGCTGGTCGGTCTCTCGACGTTAAAACTTCGTTGAAACTGCGTTGAAATCACACTGACATGGACCTTCACGGCAAACTCACACTGGTTATCGGTCTCGGCGA
>JBIJCY010000042.1:0-14262 GCA_044344385.1 Rhodocyclaceae bacterium
CCGGCACTGCAGATCAACACCGGCAAGGGCTGTCATCTTGACGCGTTCATGGTCGGCGCCGCACTGCAGAAACTGGCGCCGGCTGACGATTCGCTGCTGCTCATCGAAAACGTCGGCAACCTTGTTTGTCCGGCGGCGTTTGATCTTGGCGAAGCGCACAAGGTGGCGATTCTTTCGGTGACCGAGGGCGAAGACAAACCGCTCAAATACCCCGACATGTTCCGCGCTGCATCTTTGATGCTGCTGAACAAGATTGATCTGCTGCCCTATGTTTCCTTCAAGCTTGATCTGGCCATTGAGCATGCGCGGCGTGTCAATCCGGCGCTGACGGTGATCAAGGTTTCAGCAACAACCGGCGAGGGCTTTGAGGAATGGCTGGCCTGGCTTGAAGCCGGTTGCGCGGGGCAGAAATCAGGAAAGCAGGACACGGTGGCTTCGCTCAAACGACGCATTGCCGAGCTCGAAGCACAAGCCTCTACCACCGCTACCAGCGCGCAGCAATAACATGTCGCATAGCAAAATTTGCCAGCGCATCCGCGTCAGCGGCGTCGTTCAGGGCGTCGGCTTCCGGCCTTTTGTCTGGCGTCTGGCCAGAGAACTCGAGTTGACCGGCTGGGTGCGCAATGATTCGCGCGGCGTTGAAATTGAGGTTTTTGGTGCCGCCGAACAGGTGCGCAGTCTCGTCGAGCGTATGCAGAAAGAAGCGCCGCCGCTGGCGCGCATTGACGCGGTCGTCGCGCATAAGGCGAAGGTGGAGAGCGTTGCCGAAGATTTTGTGATTATCGACAGCCGCGGCGGCCGTGCGGCAACGATGATCGGTCATGACACCGCTGTTTGCCACGAGTGCCTTGCCGAAATGTTCGATTCGGCGAGCCGTCGCTGGCGCTACGCCTTCACCAATTGCACGCACTGCGGGCCGCGTTACACGATCAGCCGCGGCCTGCCGTACGACCGGGCACGTACCAGCCTGAAGCCCTTCGCGCTATGCAACAAATGTCAGGGTGAATACCGGCGCCCGGAAGACCGCCGCTTTCACGCGGAAGCTAATTGTTGCCCGAAGTGCGGGCCGCAGCTTGCGCTGCTGGGTATCGAAGGTCAGCCATTGCCCGGCGACCCTATTGCCGAAGCCTTGACCTTGCTGCAGCAGGGAAAAATCCTTGCCATCAAGGGGCTCGGCGGCTTTCATCTGGTCTGCAATGCGCGTAATGCGGCGGCCGTGGCTGTTTTACGTGAGCGCAAGCAGCGTGAGGAAAAGCCTTTTGCCGTGATGCTCGCCAATGCTTCGTCGGCGGCGTCTTTCGTCCAGATGGGTGTCGGCGAACCGGGCTTGCTGACGCTGCCCGAGCGGCCGGCGATCCTGCTCAAGAAGCGTGGTAACTGTGACACGGCATTGCCCGGCGTGGCGCCGGGTCTCGCCTGGCTTGGTGTCATGCTGCCCTATACGCCGCTGCAATACCTGCTGTTTCACGAAGCCGCCGGGCGGCCGACTGGAACTTTCTGGCTGGAAACCTCGCAAGAGCTCGCTCTGGTGATGACCAGCGCCAACCCGGGTGGCGAGCCGCTGGTCATCGGTAATGACGAAGCGCTGTTGCGCCTGTCCGGTATTGCCGACGCCTATTTGATGCACGATCGTGAAATCGTCACCCGCTGCGACGACAGCGTGGCGCGCATCGCGCCGGGCGGCTTGCAGTTCATTCGCCGCGCGCGTGGCTACACGCCGCGTGCCATCAAGCTGCCACGTTCAGGTCCGCCCGTGTTGGCGGTTGGCGGCTGGTTCAAGAACACGGTGTGCATTACGCGTGGTGATGAAGCTTTCGTTTCGCAGCATATTGGCGACCTCGACAATGCCGCTGCCTGCGGTTTTTTCGAGGAGTCGGTTGCGCAACTGCTGAAGCTGCTGGAAGTTGAGCCGGCGATTGTTGCGCACGATCTGCACCCGGATTTTCATTCGACACGTTTTGCCGCTGATTTTGCCCGCGAGCGAAGTCTGCCGCTGCTTGGTGTGCAGCATCATCACGCACACGCTGCGGCGGTGCTGGCCGAGCATGGCGTGCAGGGGCCGGTGATTGCGCTGGCGCTTGATGGTGTCGGGCTTGGTACCGATGGCGGCGCCTGGGGCGGCGAACTGCTGCGTGTTGATGACAAGCGTTTTGAGCGACTCGGTCATCTGGCCCCGCTGGCATTGCCGGGCGGCGACCGTGCAGCGCGCGAACCGTGGCGTATGGCAGCTGCCGTGCTGCATCAACTGGGGCGCGGTGACGAAATCGTTGCGCGCTTTGCCGGGCAGCAGGCCGCTCCAACGGTTGCACAGATGCTCGAACAAGGCGTCAATTGCCCGCAAACATCGAGCCTCGGCCGTCTTTTTGACGCGGCGGCCGGCTTGCTCGGCGTCAAGCCGGTGATGGCTTTTGAGGGGCAGGCGGCGATGCTGCTTGAAGGCTTGGCCGAGCACTACGGCGACATTCTGCCCTTCGATCATGGCTGGCGAATTGAAAACGGACGCCTTGATCTGCTGCCGCTGTTTTCTGTTTTGGCCGATGAAAAAAATGCCGAGCGCGGCGCGGCGATTTTTCACGCGACGTTGATTGCCGCCCTGACTGACTGGGCGCATGCAGTGGCGCCGGCGGACAGTGCGATCGTGGGTAGTGGCGGCTGTTTTCTCAATCAGATTCTCGCGCGCGGCATGCGCTCGCGACTGGGCGCTTACGGCTTGCATCTGATTGAAGCGCGTCGCCTGCCGCCCAACGACGGCGGGCTGGCGCTGGGTCAGGCGTGGGTTGCCTTGCAGCATCTGGCGGATAGATAAAGGAGTCTTTGCATGTGTCTCGCACTACCCTGCCGCATCGTTGAGATGCTCGATGACGATAAGGCGATGATTGACGTCTCCGGCATGCGCAAGGAGATTTCGCTGGCGCTGGTTGAAGGCGTCGGTGTCGGCGATTATGTGATTGTTCATGTCGGCTACGCACTGACCCGGCTTGACCCCGAAGAAGCTGACAAGACGCTGGCGCTCTTTGCCGAGTTGGGCGATGCGGCGTTGGCTGAAGCGGCTGCTGCAGTCGGCTGATGAGCATGAGCCTTAAACTTTCACCGCAAAGGCGCGAAGGCGCAAAGATACGCAAAGGAAAATCAAAGGATCAGGCCTTGTCTTTTGCTCTTCCTTTGCGCCCTTTGCGTCTTCGCGCCTTTGCGGTGAAGGATTGGTTTTAATGAAATACATCGATGAGTTCCGCGACGGCGAGTTGGCCAAGGGGCTGGCTGCCGCGATCCGGCAGATCGCTTCGCCTGAGCGCAAATATCACTTCATGGAGTTCTGTGGCGGCCACACGCACGCCATTTCGCGTTACGGCGTGACCGACCTGCTGCCGCCCAATGTACGCATGATTCACGGTCCGGGTTGTCCGGTTTGCGTGCTGCCGATTGGTCGTGTCGACATGGCGATCCGTCTCGCGCTTGAAGCCGGTGTGACGCTGTGCACCTACGGCGATACGCTGCGCGTGCCGGCTTCGGACGGTCTTTCGTTGATGAAGGCGAAGGCGCGCGGTGGCGACATTCGCATGGTGTATTCAAGCGCCGACGCGGTAAGCATTGCGCAGCAGAATCCTGAAAAGCAGGTTGTCTTTTTCGCCATCGGTTTTGAAACAACGACGCCGCCAACAGCGGTCGCGATCAAGCAGGCGCAGGCACTCGGCCTGAAAAATTTCTCCGTGCTCTGCTGTCATGTGCTGACGCCGGCGGCGATCAGCAACATCCTCGAATCGCCCGAAGTGCGCCAGTGGGGCACCGTGCCGCTCGACGGATTTATTGGCCCGGCGCACGTATCGACGATCATCGGCAGCCGGCCCTACGAGTTCTTTGCCGAGGAATACCGCAAGCCGGTGGTGATCGCCGGCTTCGAGCCGCTCGACGTGATGCAGGCGATCCTGATGCTGGTCAAGCAGGTCAACGAAGGTCGTGCCGTCGTTGAAAACGAGTTCTCGCGGGCGGTGACGCGCGACGGCAACCTGAAGGCGCAGAACCTCGTTTCCGAGCTGTTCGAGCTGCGCCGCTCCTTCGAGTGGCGCGGCCTTAACGAAGTGCCGTACAGCGCGCTGCGCATCCGCAAGGAGTTCGCCGAATTCGACGCCGAGAAGCGTTTCGATATTGACTACAAAACCGTCCCCGACAACAAGGCCTGCGAGTGCGGCGCGATCCTGCGCGGCGTCAAGCGGCCACAGGACTGCAAGATTTTCGGCACCGTCTGCACGCCAGAAAATCCCGTTGGCTCGTGCATGGTGTCGTCGGAAGGCGCCTGCGCGGCGCATTACACTTATGGTCGTTATAAGGATGTGGCGTGAAGAATATTAACCACGGCGTACACGGCGGGCACGGCGAAAAACACACAAGATTTTCGCTGTGTTCGCCGTGCACGCCGTGGTTCAAAAAAAGGTTTATCTGTGACTGAAATTCGCAAAGGCTACGTCCGCCCGCTTGACCTGAAGCACGGCCGTGTCGACATGACGCATGGCAGTGGTGGTCGCGCCATGGTGCAGTTGATCGAGGAGTTGTTCGCCAAACACCTTGGCAACGAATATCTGGCGCAAGGCAACGATGGTGCGCTGATGCCGATGCCGAAGGGCAGATTGGTGATGGCGACCGATTGTCATGTCGTCTCGCCGCTCTTTTTCCCCGGTGGCGATATCGGCTGCCTCTCGGTGCACGGCACGATCAATGACATCGCGGTGATGGGCGCGACGCCGCTCTATCTGGCTGCGGGCTTCATTCTGGAAGAAGGCTTCCCTTTGGGCGATCTGGCGCGCATCGTCGAGTCGATGGCCAAGGCCGCGAAAGAAGCCGGCGTGCCGATCGTTACCGGCGATACCAAGGTGGTCGAGCAGGGTAAGGGCGACGGCGTTTTCATCACCACCACCGGCGTCGGCGTCGTCGCTGAAGGCGAAGATTTTTCCGGCGACCGCGCGCGGCCCGGTGATCGCATCATCGTCTCCGGCAGTATTGGCGACCATGGCATGGCGATCATGGCGCAGCGCGAAAGTCTTGGTTTCTCGGCACCGATCCTCTCCGATACGGCCTCGCTGCATGGCTTGATCGTTGCGATGCGCAAGAGCGGCGCAACGATCCGTGTGCTGCGCGATCCGACGCGCGGCGGTGTCGCCACGACGCTCAACGAAATCGCGCGTCAGTCGAAAGTCGGCATGATGCTGCAGGAAGCGGCGCTCCCGGTGAATCCTGAAGTTGCCGCCGCCTGCGAGTTTCTTGGTCTCGATCCTTTGTATGTCGCCAACGAAGGCAAGCTGCTCGCCATCGTCGCCGCCGAAGATGCTGACAAACTTCTCGCCGCCATGCGCGAGCATCCGCAAGGTTTGCGCGCGTCAATCATCGGCACGGTGCATGAAGACGCGCATCACTTTGTGCAGATGACGACGGGTTTTGGCGGTCGACGGATTGTCGACTGGCTGACGGGTGAACAATTGCCGAGGATTTGCTGAGATGTTGAAAACCTCTTTCGACGCAGAGATCGCAGAGACGCAGAGACGCAGAGATCGCAGAGATCGCAGAGATCGCAGAGATCGCAGAGAAAAATCCGGGAAGGTTTTCTCTGCGATCTCTGCGTCTCTGCGTACTCTGCGTTGAGAGCGATGCTTTTAAAAGCCTGATCATGCGCATCCTATTCCTCACTCACGCCTTCAACAGTCTGACGCAGCGGCTCTATAGCGAGCTGACTACGCGCGGGCATCTGGTGTCGATCGAGTTCGACATCGCCGATTCGGTGGCGGAAGAGGCGGTTGCGTTGTTCAGGCCCGATCTGATCATTGCGCCGTATTTGCGTCGTGCGATTCCTGAGTCGGTGTGGCGCAAGCACACTTGCCTGATCGTGCATCCGGGCATCGTCGGCGACCGCGGGCCGTCGGCGCTCGACTGGGCAATTCAGGGGGGTGAGCAGCAATGGGGCGTCACCGTGCTGCAGGCTGAAGCCGAGATGGACGCCGGGCCGGTCTGGGCGGCTGAAACATTCCCGCTGCGTGCTGCGAAGAAGTCGAGTGTTTATCGCAACGAGGTCACCGAAGCGGCGACGCGTGCGGTGCTCAAGGCGGTTGAGCATTTTATTGCGGGCGGTTTTGTGCCGCAGCTGCTCGACTATGCAGACCCTGATGTGCGCGGTGAATTGCGACCGCTGATGAAACAGGCCGAGCGTGCGATTGACTGGGCGCGTGACAGTAGTTTGCTCGTTCTCGCCAAGTTAAATGCCGCCGATGGGTTTCCCGGCGTGGCCGATACTTTGTTCGGCGAAGCGTGCCATCTGTTCGATGGCTGGGCTGAAGATGCGCTACGCGGCGGTCAGCCGGGCGAAGTTATCGCCTGGCGCGAAACGGCGCTGTTGCGGGCAACCGTCGACGGTGCGGTGTGGATCGGCCACGTCAAGCGTGCCGGTGCGGCCATCCCGCTTAAGCTGCCGGCAACACAGGCGTTCGCCGACAAGCTGGCCGACATCCGCGAAGCGCCCCTTGATGGCTGGGCGAAGCTTGATGGCCAAACTTGGCAGGACATTCGCTACGAAGAATCCAGCGTTGACGGAAATGCAGTTGGTTTCCTGCATTTCGATTTCTACAACGGTGCGATGAGCACGCGCCAGTGCCAGCGCCTGCAAGCTGCCTACGAATGGGCGCGGACGCAGCCGACAAAAATCATCGTACTGATGGGCGGGTCCGACTACTGGTCGAACGGCATCCATCTGAACACCATTGAAGCCGCCGAATCACCGGCCAATGAGTCGTGGGCCAACATCAACGCCATCAACGATCTGGCCGAAGCGATCATCCGTACCGACAGCCACCTCACCATCGCCGCGCTGCAGGGCAATTGCGGTGCCGGCGGCTGCTTCCTGGCGCGCGCCGCTGATTTTGTCTGGGCGCGTGACGGCGTGCTGCTCAACCCGCATTACAAAAACATGGGCAATCTGTTCGGCTCCGAGTACTGGACCTATCTGCTGCCGCCGCGTGTTGGCGCCGAGGGCGCGCAGGCGATCATGCAGAACCGCTTGCCGATGACCGCTGCCGGCGGCGTCGAAAAAGGTTTCCTCGACGCCTGCCTGACCAGCGATCCTGCAGCCTTCCGTGTTGACGTTGCACAGCGTGCCGCCGGGTTGGCGACGGCCGTCGATCTGGCGGATCGTTTGCAGGCCAAACGCGACAAGCGGCAGGCCGACGAAGCAGTCAAGCCACTGGCGCAGTATCGTGCCGAAGAGTTGTCGCACATGCGTCGCAACTTCTACGGTTTTGATCCGAGTTATCACGTCGCGCGTTTTCATTTTGTGCAGAAATCGCCGAATTCGTGGACGCCGCGCCATTTGGCCATTCACCGAGATCTGGGTTGGAGTGTTCCTGAATGACTGCTATGGAGAAGCTGAAGCTGCCCACCGTGCTCGTCGTCGACGACGAGGTGCGCTCGCTTGAAGCGTTGCGCCGCACGCTGGAAGAGGATTTTGAAGTGTACACGGCCTCCAGCGCCGAAGAGGCGCAGACGGTGATGGAGCGCGAGTGGGTGCAGATCATCGTCTGCGACCAGCGCATGCCGGGGATGACCGGCGTCGAGTTTCTCAAGGGCGTGCGCGTTCAGTGGCCGGATACGCTGCGCATCATCCTCTCGGGCTATACCGAGGCCGAGGATATCATTGCCGGTGTGAACGAAGCAGGCATCTACCAGTATCTGATGAAGCCGTGGCAGCCCGATCAGTTGCTGCTTACGCTGCAGGCTGCCGCCAACGTCTATCGGTTGCAACAGGAGAATCAGCGTCTGTCGGTCGAGTTGCGCGCTGCTGAGCCGGTTCTCGCCAAGCGCGTCGAGATGAAGTACGAGCGGGTCAAGCGCGAGTTCGGTCTCGACGGGCTGATCCGCACACCGAAAAGTCCGCTCAATACGGTCTGCGAGCTGGTCCAGAAAATTGCGCCTTTTGATCTCTCGGTGCTGATTACAGGCGAATCGGGTACCGGCAAGGAAATGCTGGCGCGTGCCATTCACTATCAGAGCCGGCGTGCCGAGCGGGCTTTCGTTATCGAGAACTGCGGCGCGTTGCCCGATCAGTTGCTTGAAGCCGAGTTATTTGGTTACAAGCGCGGCGCCTTTACCGGCGCTTACGAAGACCGTGTTGGCCGCTTCCAGCAGGCCGATGGCGGCACCATATTCCTCGATGAAATCGGCGAAACCAGCCCGGCGTTTCAGGTGAAGCTGTTACGGGTGTTGCAAGAAGGCGAGTTTCGCCCGCTTGGCGCGCCACGCCCGGTGTCGGTCGATGTGCGTGTCGTCGCCGCGACCAATCGTGATCTCGAAGCCGATGTGCGCGCGGGCCGCTTCCGCGAGGATCTTTTCTACCGATTGGCGACCGTCACCATGCACGTGCCGCCACTGCGTGAGCGGCCCATGGACATCCCCTTGCTCGCCGGGCGTTTGCTCGAAGCCAGCCAAAAAGCTCTCGGCAAAAAGTCTGATGGCTTTACCAATGAGGCGCTTGCCTGCATTGCCGCCTATCGCTGGCCGGGCAATGTGCGCGAATTGCAAAACGAAATTTTGCGCATGCTGGCACTCTCCGATACGCCGCGCCTTGGCGCAGATTTGCTCGCGCCGCGTATCCTGCGTACCCCGGCGGTTGATCAGCAGGAAGATGAACTGCTCTTGTTAGTCGGTGGCGAGGGTGGGCTGAAAGAACGCATGGACGCGCTCGAAGCGCGTGTCGTCAAGGAAACGATGATTCGCAATCGCTGGAACAAATCGAAGGCGGCGGTTGAACTCGGCCTGTCGCGCGTCGGCCTGCGCAACAAGCTGGTGAGATACGGGCTGGAGCGGGGGTGAAATGCAAGGCAACGTTTTCGACGCAGAGAACGCAGAGAACGCAGAGAACGCAGAGAAAACCTTTCTTGCTTTTCCTCTGCGTTCTCTGCGTCTCTGCGCTCTCTGCGTGGAAAGAGGTAAGGTTTTGAAACTCCTCTGGATCCAGGCTTCGGGTTGCGGCGGTTGCACGCAGTCTTTGCTGGGCGCCGAGAACCGCAGCGGGGTTTTTGACCAGCTTGCCGATAGCGGGATCGAGTTGGTGCTGCACCCCGGACTCTCCGAATCCTGCGGCGACGAGTCGCTGGCCTTGTTGCAGGCGGCTGCCGACGGGCAACTGCCGTTCGACATTCTTTGTGTTGAAGGCGCGCTGCTGCGCGGGCCGAATGGTAGTGGACGTTTTCACATGCTGTCCGGCAGCGGCCTGCCGATGATCACCTGGGTTGAGCGCTTAGCTAAGCGGGCGCGCTATGTCATTGCCGTCGGTACGTGCACGGCGTATGGCGGTATCAACGCTGCCGGCGACAACGCGACCGAAGCCTGCGGCCTGCAATTCGACGGGGAAGAGTGTGGCGGTTTGCTCGGCGAGGATTTTCGTGCGGGTTCCGGTTTGCCGGTCATCAATATTGCGGGCTGTCCGACACATCCCGGCTGGATCGTCGATACACTGCTCTTGCTCGAACAGGGCGGTTTTGCCGCCGACGATCTTGATGCATGGCAGCGGCCACGTTTTTACACCGAACAACTGGTGCACCACGGCTGCCCGAAAAACGAGTTTTATGAGTACAAGGCTAGTGCGCAAAAGCTTTCCGATCTTGGTTGTCTGATGGAAAATCTGGGTTGCAAGGGTACGCAGGCGCATGCCGACTGCAACCTGCGACCGTGGAATGGTGTGGGCTCGTGCATCCGTGGAGGGTTTGCGTGTATTTCGTGCACTGAGCCGGGCTTTGAGGAGCCCGGTCATCCCTTCATGGCAACACCGAAGGTCGCCGGCATTCCGATTGGCTTGCCGTCAGACATGCCGAAAGCATGGTTTGTTGCGCTTGCCGCGTTGTCCAAATCGGCAATGCCGAAACGTGTGCGCGAAAACTCGCATGCCGATCATGCATTGATCGCCCCGGCGCTGAAAAGGACTGGCAAGAAATGAGATTTTGCGTATGCGCCGGCTGACCGTCGGGCCATTCAACCGCGTCGAAGGCGATCTCGAAGTGACGCTCGATATTGCCGATGGGCACGTCGCGTCGGCGCGCGTCAATGCATCGCTCTATCGTGGTTTTGAGCAGATCCTTTCGGGCAAGCACCCGCTTGATGCGCTGGTTATCGTGCCGCGCATCTGCGGCATCTGCTCGGTCTCGCAATCGGCGACCGCCGCCGCCGCGCTGGCCGATGCAACAGGGCTGGCGATGCCGCCGAATGGCCGTTTGGCGCAAAACCTTATCCTTGCCTGCGAGAATGTCGCCGACCATCTGACGCATTTTTACCTTTTTTTCATGCCTGATTTTGCGCGTGACGCATATCGGGGTCGTGTCTGGCATGCGACGACTGAAAACCGTTTCAAGGCGACCGTTGGCGAGGCCTTGAAAATGATGCTGCCGGCACGCGCCGACTTTTTGCGCGTGATGGGTTATCTGGCCGGCAAGTGGCCGCATAGCCTTGCTTTGCAACCCGGTGGGACGACCCGCGCGATTACGCCAACCGAGATGGTGCGCCTGCTCTCTGTGCTGCGCGAGTTTCGCGCTTTTCTCGAAACCACCTTGTTTGGCGATGCGCTGGAAAACGTCACGGCGCTGGCTGATCAAACGGCGCTTGCTGTTTGGGCCGACGGGCGGCAATCCGATTTCGCACGCTTTCTGCGTATTGCCGATGATCTTGGTCTGGCCGGTATGGGGCGGGCGAGCGATGTTTTTCTCAGTCATGGCGCTTATGGTGTTGGCGCCGAGCATCTTTTTGCGCAGGGTGTTTGGGATGCAAATGCAGATGATGCCTTGGCGTCATTCGATCAGACAAAGGTGAGCGAGGACGTCGCGCATGCCTGGCTGCTCGACGCTGCGCCATTGCATCCGTTGCACGGCGAAACGCGGCCGCTGGCGGGAGAATTCAGCGAGAAGGCCGACGCCTACAGTTGGTGCAAGGCGCCGCGCTATGGCGGAAGCGTGGTTGAGACAGGCGCACTGGCGCGGCAGGTGGTTGCCGGTCACTCCTTGTTGCGGTCACTGGTTGACCACGCGGGTGGCAACGTGAAGGCGCGTGTCGTGGCGCGCCTGCTGGAAATTGCGCTGCTCGTACCCGCCATGGAAACCTGGGTGCGTGCCCTTGTGCCGGGGGAGTCTTTCTGCAATCAATGGGAGTTGCCTGAGAGCGCGAATGGCATCGGTCTTGTCGAAGCTGCGCGTGGCGCGCTGGGCCACTGGTTGCGAATCGAACGCGGCAAAATTGCCAGCTACCAGATCATCGCGCCGACTACGTGGAATTTCTCGCCACGTGACGCAGCCGGAACGCCGGGTGCACTGGAGCAGGCGCTGGTGGGTCTGCCCGTTGGCAAAGCGGAAACTGCGCCACTTGCGGTGCAGCACGTTGTACGCTCGTTTGATCCGTGTATGGTGTGCACTGTGCATTGAAGCGGCCTCGCGGTTATGTTAATCGACGTTTTTCCGGTAGAGTTCTACGCATGCGACGCATGGCATTACAGTAGGGCAGCATAACTTTGGCGGATAACAGCATGCAGGGAGTCGGAAAGTGATTAAAACATTCCTTGGCATATCACTCGGCTCGAAGGGGGCTGAGGATGCGTCATCGGAAAAACTTCCCCTTAAGAAGGTCGATCTTGCTCAAATCAAGACGCTGATCGAATTTTTCCCCATCGGGAAGCGGCTTGATTATTGCCCCGAGTTCAAGAAGGAAATTGTTTTTGAGACCTTCGTCGTTGCTTACTGCGTGAATGGGCAGTTTGTCTATTCTGCAGAAGCGATCGAGCGAAATCATCAAGGGGATCCGGTGGTTTTTCGGACAGGGGAAAACGAGCGGCGGATGCCTTCTTCGGAACTGAAACTGTTTCAACTGCTCGTTCCGGATACTTCGGATCTTGAAATGAAGCTCGACTATCAGCGCCGGGCGCTTATTGGCAGAGGGCGCCAATTCAACAAAGGAAATTATATTTCCCTAACTTCCAATGCGGGAGTCAAGGGCGTGTCGACGGTCGATACCGAAGTGGCGAAGCAGATTGTTCTGCCGGACGGCCCTTACGCGCAAACGAAAATGATTCTGCTGACGCCGGAACTGGATACCCTTGCGGTGACCGATCAACGCAGAAAAGCCAGAGCGAAAACCTGCGTCCCGGTGATGCTTTCTTTGTCAGGGGGGTATTTGACCGGTCCCTGTACGATTGTTGATATGTCTGATGATGCGGTGCGCCTTCGCGTTCGTGACCGTGACACGACGATGCCTGTGATGAAGCCTGGCGACGAAGTGACGCTTGAGATTGATCTCGGTGAGGCGAAACGGCACTACGTGATCAAAGGGTCGGTGATTCGTCGCTCGCCCGAGACCTGCAGCATTCTTCTGAAGGGGCTGTTCGCCGATGGAAAATTCAGCAGTTTCGGACCGCTGGATTTTTTGCAGTTGAAGGCGGGCTTGCTCAATTACGGCTCGTGAGTCGCGCATGGAACGATTCACTATTTCCCTCGATACCGAACTCGCCAAGGAGTTCGATGCGCTGATCGCTGAGCGGGGCTACAGCAACCGTTCGGAAGCCGTTCGCGATCTGCTGCGCGCACAGCTTGAACAGTGGCGGCAAACGCACGACGAGGCGCCGCATTGTGTGGCCAATCTGTCCTACGTCTATAACCATCATGAGCTTGAACTCGCCGAGCGGCTGATGGCGATTCAGCATAATCATCATGACCTGATGGTGTCCACGCTGCACGCGCATCTTGATCACGAGAACTGCATCGAAACGGCCATTTTGCGCGGCCCAACGGCAGAGGTGCGGCGTTTTGCCGAAGCCTTGATGGCCGAGCGCGGCGTGCGCCACGGCAAGCTCAATCTGGTTTCCGTCGAAATCAGCCAGCGTCATTCGCACGGCTACAAGCCGCGCGGCCATGGCCACTCGAACCACCATGTCCACCTCAAACCCGCCCGCTAAACTGCCTGCCGAATCGCCGGCCAAATCGCCGGCCAAATCGCGGGCGCCGCGTTCGCTGATCGATAGCGCGACCTTGCCTTCGCCGGCAGCCGTTTTTGACGGCGTCAACGAGGCGGTGTGGATCGACGTGATCCGCAAGATGGACGAGGTCTATAACGATCTGCTGCAATACGAGGTCGCTCTGGAGGAAAAAAACGCCGCGCTGGAGGCCTCGCATCAGTTCATCGAAAGCGTGCTGGCGTCGATGTCGGACATTCTCATTGTCTGCGACCGGCACGGCGCGATTGAAGAGGTGAATGATTCGCTGCGGCGTTTTATCGGCAAGGATGAGGCTAGTCTGCGTGGCTTGCCGATTTTTGATCTGTTTGCCGATGAGACCTCGCGCCGGCATGCGCGGGAGTTTTTTTCAGCCAATCAGCGCGAAGCTATTCAGGATTGTGAACTGCTCATCGCCGGCGTGGATGGCAGTGCGCTGCCGGTATCGCTCAATTGCACGCCCCGGCTTTCGGGCACGGGCAAGCTGGTTGGCATGGTCGTTACCGGTCGTCCGGTCGGTGAGTTGCGCCGCGCCTATCATGCACTGCGTCAGGCGCATGAGGATCTGAAGCGCACGCAGCAGCAGTTGTTGCATTCGGAAAAAATGGCCTCTCTTGGCCGTCTGGTCGCCGGTGTTGCGCATGAGTTGAACAATCCGATCAGCTTCGTGCTCGGCAATGTGCTGGCGCTGCAACGTTATGCAGGGCGACTGCAGACCTATCTTGAGTCGGTTCATTCAAACGAAAGCACGCACACGCCCGAGCTTGAAAGCCTGCGCCGCGAGCTGCGTATCGATCGCATCATGCAGGATATGACGCCCTTGCTTGACGGCATGATCGAAGGTGCCGAGCGCACGCGCGACATCGTCGATGGCCTCAAGCGTTTTTCGGCGATTGATCGGAATACCGACGAGCCATTCAATCTGGCTGAAGTGATCGACCGCGCGGTGCGCTGGGTGACGCGCTCGGGAATGCCTGCGTTTCGCGTCAATGCCGATCTGCCGGCCGAATTGCCGGTTGTTGGCTCTTCCGGGCAGATGCAGCAGGTGGTGATGAACATCGTGCAGAACGCGGCCGATTCGACGCAGGGTGGTGTGGCGCCTGCACTGGAGATCAGCGTCGAGCAGCTCGGGAACACGATTGTCGTGCGCTTTGCCGACAACGGGCCGGGTATTCCGCCGGCCAATCTGGCGCGACTGTTTGACCCGTTTTTTACGACAAAACCCGTTGGACAGGGCACCGGCCTCGGGCTGTCAATCAGTTACG
>JBIJCY010000043.1:0-14247 GCA_044344385.1 Rhodocyclaceae bacterium
AGTTCGTGCGCAAAAATACGTTGACGCAGGCGCTCGGCAACTTCCTGATAAAGCGCGGTCTGGGCGATGCGGTTCGGAATCATGTTTTTTTCAATTTGCAAAACAGGTCACTTTGTAACTGAATATAGAGTTTTCGACAAGGGTATTGCATTCATAATTATGGATACAGTATTATTCAATCTTCGGGGTGTCAAGAAATGATTGCGCGCAGACAGAGAATTCAGCGCGCCGGAGTGTGCTAGTCCCCCCGCTTTCTGGCATCATCAGGCGGGTGCACCGCCCTAACGTACAGGTTTCGTGAAAGGTTTCGCCATGACCACTGCGGATAACGCTGCTTCGCTTGATTCGTCGAGTCTTGATGCCTGGAAAAAAGCCGCTGCCAAGTCGGCGCCCGGTGGCAATATTGAGGCGCTGAACTGGGTTACGCCGGAAGGCATTGTCGTCAAGCCGCTCTATACAAAGCAGGATCTTGAAGGCTTGCCGCATGCGGATACGTTGCCCGGCTTCGCGCCTTTCCTGCGCGGACCACAAGCCACGATGTACGCCGCTCGTCCGTGGACCATTCGCCAGTACGCCGGATTTTCAACGGCAGAAGCCTCCAACGCTTTCTATCGCAAGGCGCTCGCCGCCGGTGGCCAAGGCGTCTCGGTGGCCTTCGATCTGGCCACGCACCGTGGTTACGATTCCGACCATCCGCGCGTTACCGGTGACGTCGGCAAGGCCGGTGTGGCGATCGATTCGGTCGAGGACATGAAGATCCTGTTCGACAGTATTCCGCTCGACAAGGTGTCCGTTTCGATGACGATGAACGGCGCCGTGCTGCCGATTCTCGCCGGCTACATCGTCGCTGCCGAAGAACAGGGCGTGTCACAGGACAAGCTTTCCGGGACCATCCAGAACGACATCCTCAAGGAGTTCATGGTTCGCAACACCTATATCTACCCGCCGAAGCCGTCGATGACGATCATCGCCGACATCTTCGGTTACACCGCACAGCACATGCCGAAGTTCAACTCGATTTCGATTTCGGGTTATCACATCCAGGAAGCCGGCGCCAATCAGGCGATCGAACTGGCTTTCACGCTGGCCGACGGCATGGAATACGTGCGTACCGGCATCGCCTCGGGCATGGATGTCGACGCCTTCGCCGGCCGTCTGTCCTTCTTCTGGGCGGTCGGCATGAACTTTTATCTGGAAGTCGCCAAGATGCGCGCCGGTCGTTTGCTCTGGAGTCGCATCATGAGCAAGTTCGAGCCGAAGAGCGTCAAGTCGCTGATGTTGCGCACACACAGCCAGACCTCGGGCTGGTCGCTGACCGAGCAGGACCCCTACAACAACGTTGTCCGGACGACCATTGAGGCGATGGCGGCGGTGTTTGGCGGCACACAGTCGCTGCATACCAACGCGCTTGATGAAGCGATTGCGTTGCCGACCGAATTCTCGTCGCGTATTGCACGCAACACGCAACTGATCATCCAGGAAGAAACGCATATCACCAGCGTCGTCGATCCGTGGGCCGGCTCGTACATGATGGAAAAACTGACGCAGGATATGGCCGACAAGGCATGGGGCATCATCGAGGAAATCGAGACGATGGGCGGCATGACCAAGGCCGTTGAATCGGGCTGGGCGAAGATGCAGATCGAAACTTGTGCGGCCGACAAGCAGGCGCGCATCGATTCGGGCAAGGACGTGATCGTCGGTGTGAACAAGTACAAGCTGGCCAAGGAAGATGCAATCGACATTCTCGACATCGACAACCACGCCGTACGCGATTCGCAGATTGCCCGCCTGGAGAACATCCGTGCGGCGCGTGACAGCGTTGCCGTGCAGGCTGCGCTCGACGCGTTGACCCAATGTGCGAAAACTGGCGACGGCAACCTGCTCGACCTGACGGTCAAGGCCATGCGCCTGCGTGCCACGGTTGGCGAAGTGTCGGACGCGCTGGAAAAAATCTTTGGCCGTTTCCGCGCCAACAACCAGACCATCTCGGGTGTTTACGGAGGCGTTGTGGAAGGTATGGAAAGCTGGGAAGCGATCAAGACCGATATCGAAAAATTCAAGGAAGAAGAAGGCCGCCGTCCACGCATCATGATCGCCAAGCTGGGTCAGGACGGGCACGACCGTGGTGCCAAGGTGGTGGCGACGGCGTTCGCCGATCTTGGCTTTGACATTGACGTCGGGCCCTTATTCCAGACGCCGGAAGAAGCCGCGCGTCTGGCCATCGAGAACGACGTTCATGCCATCGGCGTTTCGTCGCTGGCTGCCGGCCACAAGACGCTGCTGCCGGCGCTGATGCAGGCGCTGCGGGATCAGGGCGGCGCTGATATCATCGTTTTTGCCGGCGGCGTGATCCCGGCGCAGGACTATGACTATCTCTTCGCTGCCGGAGCCAAGGCCATTTTTGGACCGGGCACGCGCATTGAAGATTCGGCAAAGAAAGTGCTGGAAGAAATTCGCAAGGCACGTGCCTAGATCGCCAAAGCAAACCTCCACTTAATTCAATGGACATGACGAACGCGCCGGCCGCCGGACTATCTGCTGCTGACCAGAAACTGGTCGACGGCGTATTGTCACGTGGTGCTGACCAGCGTCGTGCGCTGGCCAAGACAATTACGCTGATTGAATCGGTGCGTGCCGACCATCAGCAGCGTGCGCAAAACGTTCTGGACGCCTTGTTGCCGCACACCGGGCGGGCGATTCGTATCGGCATTTCCGGCGTCCCCGGGGCGGGCAAGTCAACTTTCATTGAAGCGCTGGGCATCTGGTTGATCGATCAGGGCAAGCGTCTGGCCGTACTCGCGGTCGATCCGTCGTCGTCGGTTTCCGGCGGGTCAATTCTCGGTGACAAGACGCGCATGGAGTTGTTGTGCCAGCGTGAAGAAGCTTTTATCCGGCCGAGTCCTTCGTCGGGTTCACTGGGCGGCGTGGCAGAGAAAACACGCGAGGCGATGCTCGCCTGCGAAGCTGCCGGTTACGATGTGGTCATCGTCGAAACGGTGGGCGTCGGGCAGTCTGAAACCGCAGTGGCGGGGATGGTCGACATGTTCTGTCTGCTCCAGTTGCCGAATGCCGGTGACGACCTGCAGGCGATCAAGAAAGGTATTGTCGAAATCGCCGACATGGTGGTCATCAACAAGGCGGATATCGACCCGAAGGCGGCGCAGGTGGTGCGTGCCCAGTGGAAGAATGCGCTGCACATGCTGCGTCCGACTTCGCTTAACTGGGCGCCGCCGGTCATTACGCTGTCTGCGTTGCACAAAGAGGGAATCATTGAATTCTGGGCACAGGTCGAAAAATACTGCGCTGCATTGACGCCGACCGGGGAGTTTGCCGCACGGCGTCAACGACAGTCGGTCGACTGGATGTGGAGTCTGATCGACTCCGGTTTGCGTCAGTATTTCCGCCAGCATCCGGCGGTACGTGCCAGCCTTGCTGAACTTAGCCAGGCGGTATCTGCAGGACGAACGACTCCGGGTGCGGCGGCGTACCGCCTGCTCGAAGGACTCAAACATTGAAGCATTGAAGCAGTACCGTTGAACTTTTTGAATCACCCGATCCTGTTTTAGGAATAGAGGAGTAAACCTTATGCACGACATCATCCGCCAGCTTGACGACAAGCGCTCGGCGGCGCGCCTCGGCGGCGGCGAAAAGCGTATCGCCGCCCAGCACGCCAAAGGCAAGCTCACTGCACGCGAGCGCATCGAGTTGTTCCTCGACCCGGGTTCGTTCGAAGAATGGGACATGTTCAAGGAACACCGCTGTACCGACTTTGGCATGGAAAAACAGTCCTTGCCGGGCGACGGTGTGGTGACGGGCTACGGCACGGTCAATGGCCGTCTGGTCTTCGTTTTCTCGCAGGATTTCACGGTGCTTGGCGGCTCGCTATCAGAGACGCACGCCGAGAAAATCTGCAAGGTGATGGATCACGCGATGAAAGCCGGTGCGCCGGTCATTGGCTTGAATGACTCAGGCGGTGCACGCATTCAGGAAGGCGTTGCTTCACTCGGCGGCTACGCTGACGTCTTCCAGCGTAACGTGATGGCTTCCGGCGTCGTGCCGCAGATCTCGATGATCATGGGGCCTTGCGCTGGGGGTGCGGTGTATAGCCCGGCGATGACTGACTTTATTTTCATGGTCAAGGATTCGTCGTACATGTTCGTTACCGGTCCGGAGGTTGTGAAGACCGTGACGCACGAAGAAGTGACTGCCGAGGAGCTTGGCGGTGCGGTGACGCACACCAGCAAATCGGGTGTTGCCGACCTCGCCTTTGAGAACGACGTTGAAGCGCTGACCATGCTGCGCCGCTTCATCAACTTCCTGCCGTCGAACAACCGCGAAAAGCCGCCTGTACAGCCGACCAACGATCCCGCTGAGCGCCTCGATTTCTCGCTCGACACGCTGGTGCCGGACAACACCAACAAGCCGTACGACATGAAAGAGCTGATCATCAAGATGGTTGATGATTGCGACTTTTTTGAGATCCAGCCCGACTACGCCAAAAACATTGTTACCGGTTTTGCGCGCATGGATGGCCATACGATCGGCATCGTCGCCAACCAGCCGCTAGTGATGGCCGGCTGTCTCGACATCAAGAGCTCGATCAAGGCCGCGCGCTTCGTTCGTTTCTGCGATGCGTTCAATATTCCGGTGGTGACGCTGGTCGATGTACCGGGTTTCATGCCGGGCACCATGCAGGAATACGGCGGCATCATCAAGCATGGCGCCAAACTGCTCTACGCTTATGCGGAATGTACGGTGCCGAAAGTTACCCTGATTACGCGCAAGGCCTACGGCGGTGCGTACGACGTGATGAGCTCAAAGCATCTGCGTGGTGACGTCAACCTCGCGTGGCCATCGGCAGAAATCGCCGTGATGGGCCCAAAGGGCGCGGTCGAAATCATCTTCCGCGAAGAAAAAGGCGACCCGGCCAAGCTGGCGGAGCGTGAAGCCGAGTACAAAGCCAAGTTTGCCAACCCCTTTGTGGCGGGTGCCCGTGGCTTTATCGACGACGTGATCATGCCTAACGAAACGCGCAAGCGCATTTGTCGTTCGCTGGCTATGCTGCGCAGTAAAAAACTCGAAAACCCGTGGCGCAAGCACGGCAACATTCCGCTGTAAGCGCCAGGAGGATTACATAAAATGTTCAAGAAAATTCTGATTGCCAACCGCGGAGAGATTGCCTGCCGCGTTATCAAGACCGCCCGCAAGATGGGCATCCTGACCGTTGCCGTTTATTCCGAAGCCGATCGTGATGCGCTGCATGTGGAAATGGCCGACGAAGGCGTATGCATCGGGCCGGCCGCGTCGAAAGAGTCCTACCTGGTGATCGACAAGATCATCGCTGCCTGTAAGCAGACGGGCGCCGAAGCGGTGCATCCCGGTTACGGCTTCCTGTCCGAGAACCAGGAGTTTTCGCGGCGTCTGGAAGAAAACGGCATCATCTTCATTGGCCCAAAGCATTACTCGGTCGGCCAGATGGGCGACAAGATTGCTTCGAAAAAGCTGGCCAATGAAGCCAAGGTCAACACCATTCCGGGTTATGCCGATGCGATTGATACGCCTGAACAGGCAGTTGAAATTGCCAAAGGTATCGGTTACCCGGTGATGATCAAGGCGTCGGCGGGTGGCGGCGGCAAGGGTCTGCGCGTTGCCTTCGATGACAAGGAATGCTTCGAGGGCTTCACCTCGTGCCGTAATGAAGCGAAGACGGCTTTCGGCGACGATCGCATCCTGATCGAAAAATACGTGCTTGAGCCGCGCCACATCGAAATTCAGGTGCTCGGCGATGCGCACGGTAACACCGTCTATTTGCACGAACGCGAGTGCTCGATTCAGCGGCGCCACCAGAAGGTAATTGAAGAGGCGCCGTCGCCCTTCCTTGACCCGGCAACACGCAAGGCGATGGGCGAGCAGGCCGTCGCATTGGCCAAGGCAGTGAACTACCAGTCGGCGGGTACGGTTGAATTTGTTGTTGGTGCCGACAAGTCGTTCTACTTCCTTGAGATGAACACGCGTCTGCAGGTTGAGCACCCGGTCACCGAAATGATCACCGGCCTTGACCTCGTCGAGCAGATGATTCGTGTTGCGGCGGGCGAGAAGCTCTCCTTTACGCAAGCCGATCTGAAGATCAACGGCTGGGCGATGGAGTGCCGGATCAACGCGGAAGATCCTTTCCGTGGTTTCCTGCCTTCGACGGGACGTCTGGTGAAATTTGATCCGCCGGCTGCCGTTGACGGGCATGTGCGGGTTGATACCGGTGTCTATGATGGTGGCGAGATTTCGATGTTCTACGATTCGATGATTGCCAAGCTGATCGTGCATGCGGCAACGCGTGAGCAGGCCATCGCCCGTATGCGCGTTGCACTGAACGCTTTCGTGATTCGCGGCATCAGCTCGAACATTCCTTTCCAGGCCGCATTGATGCAGCACCCGCGCTTTCATTCCGGCAACTTCAACACCGGCTTTATCGCCGAGGAATACCCGCACGGTTTCGATGCATCAATGGTGCCGCACGATGATCCGGCCTTGTTGATTTCGGTGGCAGCTTTTGTGCATCGTAGTTATATCGACCGCGCCGCACGTGTTTCCGGGCAACTGGCCGGCCATGAACTCAAGGTGGGTAGCGACTGGGTGGTGTTGCGCAATGGCGAGCAACATCTGGTGACGGCCAAGCCGGGCAATGGCGGTTATCTCATCGAGTACAAGGATGAGAAGTACGAGATTGTCTCGAACTGGCGCCTTGGTCAACCGATCATGCATGGCACCTGCAATGGCGAAGAGTTCACGCTGCAGCTTGAGCGACGTGGTATCAAATATCGCCTCTTCCATTGGGGTGCGCAGGTTGATTTGACGGTGCTCAGTGCGCGTGCCGCTGAATTGCTGGCACTGATGCCGGAGAAGGCGCCGCCTGATTTGTCAAAGTTCCTGCTTTCACCCATGCCGGGTTTGCTGCGCGAAATCAGTGTCAAAGAAGGTCAGGAAGTGAAGGCGGGCGAGAAGCTGGCGGTGATTGAGGCGATGAAGATGGAAAATATCCTCAAGGCCGATCAGGACTGCAAGGTGAAGAAGCTGGTTGCCAAGGCAGGCGAGAGTCTGTCGGTTGATCAGGTGATCATCGAGTTCGAATAAGCGCCGGCTTACGTGGTTTTGAAATAGGGAAGGCCCGCAAACGCGGGCCTTCCCTATTATGTATGCATGTCCATTGGCCATACTATTTCCTGGGCGAGCCCCTCTTTTTCAGGATGAAACTGGCGTACTTGGCGTCTTCCTTGGTGATGTGCTCCATCAGCCAGATAGTGATCAACAGGTTGAGTTTGAGCGGCACCCGCTCGGAGGTATGCGCCACAATTTCGTTATGTAGCTTGAGGACTTCACGCTCCAGTTCACGGTGGTGTTTTTTGTGTGCTTCCAGATCAGGGTACTGGTGGGCAGCGATGAATTGTTCTTCACTGGCGAAGTGGTTTTTAGTGTATTCCAGCAGTTTTGCCAGCGCCTTCTCAGTTGCTGCAACACTCGATTGATCGAGAAGATGGCCTGAGGCAACCGCCTTGAACTCTTCGATGAGTTGAATCCAGCGAGCGTGCTGGGTATCCATTTCGTCGATGCCGATGCTATAGAGGGGATTAATGATCATTGCGGCCATCTCCTTGGGCGATTCGGCAATAACAGTCATTCGACCCTTGGATAAAGCATTTGATTCAGAAATAAAGGTGCTTAACTTGCTTCGTAGATCCATCGCTCATAGTCACTTCCATGCTCAAGGCAAGTGCCCAAGCGGAGAGTAATCGGTCGATCCTGCAGCAGGTTGATCGAGAGAGCGCGCGCTGAAACGCCGGCCGGTATGAACACCGATTGTGGCGTGTTGAGCGTCGCGTTGGCGGGCAGGAGGAAGGCGGGTTGGCGAGTCATTCTACCCATCGGGCGTTCGCGTACTTCGGCAATAAGCGGCACTGGATCGCCGGGAAATATTCTGGCCGTTGCGTGCAGACTTCCGTCACAGTGTGTGCAAAGACTGGATAACAGCGCCAAGCATGATCTGGAATGATTTGGTAGTTGGATGGCGAGCAGGCATTTGTTGTTCAAGCGCGCTTTGCCTTTGCCTGCGGGACGGCAGAGCCGGAGTTCCGAGTCGCCTTTTTCTACGATTAGCCATTCTTCCGGTTTGATCGCGTTTTTGTCTTCCACTTCATGGGGCACGTGGCCAAAAATGGCAATCTGATCCTGCGCGTGCCGATTCATTGAGCTTGGTTCCTCGGCGGCTTTTAAACTCTTGCCGCCAAGCTGGCGATGAATGGCTTCCATTCCCACTGCAACTTTCGCCACCGGAGTCCCGCGCGGAGGACTGGCGACTGTTGGCAATGGGTTTTTCAGATTGTCCGTCAGTGTTTTGAGTAGCGCGATGCTCGACTCACTGGAAATGCCGCTGCCTAGCTTCAGATTTTCCGGGGACTCTCCCGCTTCGAGCAACTCCAAACGTTTACGTATTTTGCGCAAAACGCCGCTTATCGACAGCCAGCGAGCAAACCCAGGCGTTCTTTCGGACTCAAGCGTTGGTGAATCTTGCGACAAATCAAGCATAACGCTCGTCGCCCGCGGATTGCTATCAGGGGCGGAGAGGATTTCAGTTTGCTCGCGCCAGCGCGCAAGCCAGCGGGTTGCTGCGGCAAACTGGGTGCGCGAGAGTTCGAAGGGTCGTGCCAGGTGCAGCAGTATGGTCATCGCATACTGGCCGTTGATTGTCGATTCGTTGGTCTCGCCGAGCGACCGGTCCGAGACGGGCAGGTGCGCGACTTCCAGCTGTTCAGCAGAAGCCAGAACCGAATGTAGATAACGCCAGAAGTCCGGTTCGACATCGAGTGCGCCGAGGTAGCAGGTCAGTTGCTCCATGCGCAGGCAAATCAGCGCACGGTGCGCAATCTTGGCTTTCAACTCAGCAACGCCTGGGTCGCCATCAAGGCATGCGCGCAGGCAATGCAGATAGGCGATCGCGCAGGCGCGCCACAAACGGCGGGCAGTATCGAGAGCGACTTGCTCAGAGGACCACAATGGAATCGGCCGATTTTCAAAACGACGACGGCATTCGCTGTCAACGGTAAATAGCGTCTTGCGCAGGACTTCAAGTGTTTTGAAACGTTCGCGTGGTGCCAGGCGGTAGGTGTTGAGAGCCTGAATTTGTCGCGTCAACTCGGCTTGCATTGCGGCGACATTCGCTTGCGGCTGCTGGGCGAGCCACGCCGTGGCGCCGGCCGCATCGGCAAATGCCGCTTTGTTGCCGGCTTGCGTTATCGGCAAGGAAAACCAGGTCATCGAATACTCCTCCTAATGTGGTGCGTCGGCCGGTCTTTTGCCGGCTTGTTGCCAACCGTCTTTCAGCCAAGCTTGGCGAATGCTTCAATAACCGCTGTTGGCGCCTGGACCAGTTCGATCAGAACGCCTTCGCCAGCAATTGGAAACTCGTCGTTGGCTTTGGGGTGCAGGAAGGTGATGTCAAATCCGGCAGCCCCCTTGCGTATGCCGCCCGGTGCAAAGCGTACGCCTTTTTTGCTCAGCCATTCAACGGCTTTGGGTAGATCATCGATCCACAGACCAACATGGTTGAGCGGCGTGGTGTGAACTGCTGGTTTTTTCTCCGGATCGATCGGTTGCATCAGATCGACTTCAACCTTGAATGGGCCTTTGCCCATAGCGGTGATGTCCTCGTCGACGTTTTCACGTTCGCTGACAAAATTGCCGGTGATCTCCAAGCCAAGCATTTCAACCCACAACTGGCGCAATTTCATTTTGTCCGGGCCGCCGATGGCGATTTGCTGAATGCCGAGGACTTTAAAAGGACGTAGGTTCATGTTGTATTGCCTCGTATAAAACGCATGATTGTACAGAAATATTAGGTTGGTTTGTCGCGATTGAAGCGTTGAGAGACAGTGGTTATTGACGCTTTTGTGTCAAGTTAAAAAGAGTCTTCCGTGTCGCTGAGTTGACCATCTGGCGACCGGATTGTTGCAAACCAGCACGAACGACGCTGTTTTATGATTGGCGATTTTTTCGGTATGACCAGACGACAAAAACAATGCCGGCCAGGATCATTGGCAGTGACAGCCACTGTCCCATGCTGACGGTCTGCGACAGACCAAAGATACCATCATCCGGGGCGCGAAAGAATTCGGCGACAAATCGGAAACTGCCGTAGCCGATCAGGAACACACCGGAAATTGCGCCGCGTGGTCGAATGCCAAGTGAATACAGCCAGAGAATGATGAACAGTGCAACGCCTTCGAGTCCGGCCTGATAGAGCTGTGAGGGATGGCGTGGCAGATTGTCGACCTGCGGAAAAGCCATTGCCCAAGGCAGCGCCGGGTCAGCAAGACGCCCCCACAACTCACCATTGATGAAGTTGCCGATGCGCCCGAAAGCCAGCCCGAGAGGAACCAGCGGTGCAATAAAATCGGTGATCTCCAGCCAGGTTCGTGATGTTTTTCGCGCATACAGCCACATGGCGACAAGCACGCCAAGGAAGCCGCCATGAAAGGACATGCCGCCTTTCCACACCGCCAGGATGTCAAGCGGGTGTGAAAAATAGTAGCCCGGCTCATAGAACACAACCTGCCCGAGTCGGCCGCCGGCAATCACACCGAGCATGCCGTAAAACAGCAGATCATCGAGTTGCGGCACCGTCCAGCCGGTTTTCGACAGTTGCGGGTGCGTCAGGATGCGCTGCCGGCCTAGCCACCAGAACTGTAGAAAGGCCGCCAGATACATCAGCCCGTACCAGCGAATTGCCAGCGGGCCGAGTGAGAGGGCGATGGGGTCAAACTGGGGATGAACCAACACAACGATAAGCCTGTCGGATAAAATCGGGAGTATAGCGCGCCACGTCAGGCGCCATTTTGTTTCAGCCTGGTGTTTTGGAGATTTGTTATGCCCCACTATCGTTCCCGTACTTCGACTCACGGCCGCAACATGGCAGGTGCCCGCTCCCTGTGGCGCGCAACCGGCATGAAGGATGGCGATTTCGGCAAGCCGATCATTGCCGTCGTTAACTCTTTCACGCAGTTTGTTCCGGGTCACGTGCACCTGAAAGACATGGGTCAGCTGGTGGCGCGCGAGATCGAGGCGGCTGGCGGTGTCGCCAAGGAATTCAATACCATTGCTGTCGATGACGGGATTGCCATGGGGCATGACGGCATGCTCTATTCACTCCCCTCGCGTGACCTGATCGCCGACTCGGTCGAGTACATGGTCAACGCCCACTGCGCTGACGCGATGGTGTGCATTTCCAACTGCGACAAGATTACGCCGGGCATGCTGATGGCGGCTTTGCGCGTCAACATCCCGACCATTTTCGTGTCGGGCGGGCCGATGGAAGCCGGCAAGGTGAAGACGCAGGATGGTCAGGTCATTCATCTCGATCTGGTCGATGCGATGGTCAAGGCGGCAGACGCTACGGTATCCGATGCCGATCTGGATGAAATCGAACGCTCTGCCTGCCCGACCTGCGGTTCGTGTTCTGGCATGTTCACCGCCAACTCGATGAACTGCCTGACCGAGGCGCTCGGTTTTTCGCTGCCGGGCAACGGTACGATGCTGGCCACGCACGCCGACCGCAAGGAGCTTTTCCTAAAAGCCGGCCGCCAGGTGGTTGAGCTTTGTCGTCGCTACTACGAGCAAGACGACGCCTCGGTACTGCCGCGTTCGATTGGATCATTTGCGGCGTTCGAGAACGCCATGACGCTCGATGTGGCAATGGGCGGCTCGACCAATACCGTGTTGCATATTCTCGCTGCGGCGCAGGAGGCTGGCGTCAACTTCACGATGGCCGATATCGACCGCATCTCGCGCAAGGTTCCCTGTCTGTGCAAGGTCGCACCGATGACCGACAAATACCACATTGAAGACGTGCATCGGGCGGGCGGTATTTTCGGCATTCTTGGCGAGCTGGATCGTGCCGGTCTGCTGCATACCAATGTGCCGACCGTGCATACCAAAACGCTGGCCGAAGCCTTGTCGATCTGGGACGCAACCCACGCCCACGATCTCAAGGTGTCGAAATTCTACAAGGCCGCACCGGGTGGCGTCCCTACACAAACTGCTTTCTCGCAGGATCGCCGCTTCAACGAGCTCGACCTTGATCGCACACACGGCTGCATTCGCGATAAGGCCAATGCCTACACGCAGGAGGGTGGCCTCGCGGTGCTTTACGGCAATATCGCGGTCGATGGCTGCATTGTGAAGACCGCTGGCGTCGATGAGAGTATTTGGAAATTCAAGGGCAAGGCGCGTGTTTTCGAGAGTCAGGATGCGGCTGTAGAAGCCATTCTTGGTGACACCGTGTGTGCGGGTGACGTGGTGGTGATCCGCTACGAAGGGCCGAAGGGAGGCCCTGGCATGCAGGAGATGCTCTATCCGACGTCCTACCTGAAGTCGAAGGGGCTCGGCAAAGCCTGCGCGCTGCTCACTGATGGCCGTTTCTCCGGCGGCACCTCGGGCCTGTCGATTGGGCACGCCTCGCCGGAAGCGGCGCAAGGCGGAGCGATCGGTCTCGTTGAAGAGGGTGATCCGATTGAAATCGACATCCCGCAACGGCGCATTCACCTGGCCGTATCCGATGCCGTGCTGATCAAGCGCCGCGCCGCGATGGACGCCAAAGGCGAGAAGGGCTGGCAGCCGGTGCTCGAACGGCAGCGGGTCGTTTCAAAAGCCTTGCAGGCTTATGCGCTAATGGCGACGTCGGCGGCAACCGGTGCGGTGCGTGACCTTGAGCAACTGAAGAAGCGATGACCAGACGTGATCTTGTCAACGCTTGCCGAGGCAAAGACGTTAAGACAGCATTGCCGGGCGGTTAATTGAAATTTTACCCGTCGTGCTTTCCAAGTCGGGCAAAGTGAAATAAGATCGGCACGTTGTAAATCCTAATTCTTGAACGGAGCGATAGCATGAAAGTGAAAGTGATTGGCATCTCCCTGCTGGCTGCGGCTGGCATCCTGTCTGCCGGCGTTGCCCAGGCGGATGAAGCCTTGGCCAAGGCCAAGAACTGCCTGGCTTGCCATAATGTGGACAAAAAGGTTGTCGGTCCGTCCTACAAGGACGTTGCCAAGAAGTACACGGCAAAGGACGAAGCCATGCTGGCCGAAAAGATTATCAAGGGTGGCAAGGGCACCTGGGGCCCGGTACCGATGCCGCCGAACGCTGCCGTCAAGCCGGAAGAAGCGACCAAGCTGGTCAAGTGGATTCTCAGTCTGAAGTAGTTGCTGACCCAGAAAGAAAAAAACCGGCCGTGTGCCGGTTTTTTTGTGGCAGCGCACGTTTGTTTGTATTGACAAGGCGCTGACACCTACGCAGAATCAAACGCCCGTATGTCCTTTTCATCAAATACCGTACCCGGAGGAAAAACCATGCAGTTATCGCGTATCCCTAGCATGACGCTTGCTGTCGCAGCCGCTATTGCCATGATCGGCTGCGGTCAGAAGGAAGAACCGAAACCGCAGGCTGCTGCGCCTGTTGCTGCACCCGTGCCCGCAGCGGCGCCGGTACCGGCACCGAAGCCCGAAATAACCGTCAAGCTTGGTCATGTGGCGCCGCTTACTGGCCCGCAGGCTCACCTTGGCAAGGACAACGAGAACGGCGCGCGCATGGCGGTCGACGAACTGAACAGCCAGAGTCTTGAAATTGGCGGCGCCAAGATCAAATTCGAACTGCTGGCTGAAGATGACCAGGCTGACCCGAAACAGGGCACCATCGTTGCCCAGAAGCTGGTCGATGCCAAGGTTAATGGCGTTATCGGTCACCTCAACTCAGGTACCACCATCCCGGCTTCGAAGATTTATTCCGACGCAGGTATTCCACAGATTTCCGGTTCGGCGACCAATCCGAAATACACCCAGCAAGGGTTCAAGACGGCCTTCCGCGTTATGGCCAACGATGTCCAGCAGGGTAAGATTCTCGGTGAATACGCCGCCAAGCAGTTGGGTGCCAAGAGCGTTGCCATCATTGATGACAGCTCCGCCTACGGCCAGGGTCTGTCCGATGAGTTCAAGAAGGCCATCGAAGCGGCAGGTATCAAGATCGTTGCGACCGAGCACACCAACGATAAGGCGACCGATTTCGCTGCCATTCTGACCAAGATCAAGTCGAAGAAACCTGACGTTGTGTTCTACGGCGGCATGGATGCGCAGGGCGGCCCGATGGCCAAGCAGATGAAGACGCTGGGTCTGAAGACAACCAAATTCCTGACCGGTGACGGCGGCTGTA
>JBIJCY010000283.1:0-4185 GCA_044344385.1 Rhodocyclaceae bacterium
ATGCGCATGATGGCGGAGAACGCTCTGACCGTTCAGCCGCCGCTTGGCAAGATTCGTGATTTCATTACCGATGCCGATCCAGAGCATCCGGGAGCCATCGATCTGAAGAAATTCGGAGCGCGTGTATTTATCGATGCTGCAAGAATATTTGCGCTGGCCAATGGCGTCGCCAATACCAACACCGTGCAACGTCTCAAGCTGGCGAGCGTCAAGATGAAGGTGCCGACGCATGAAATTTCATCGATCATCGAAGGCTTCAGCTTCATCCAGTTGATGCGCTTGCGTCACCAGCACCTCGAGCAGGAGCAGGGGCGCGCAGGTGACAACTTCATCCGGCCGGATCAACTGAACGAACTTGAGCGGCGGATATTGAAGGAGTCTTTCCGTCAGGTGCGCAAGTTGCAACAGCGACTCAAACTCGACTATCAGGCCTGACGTCATGAGCTGGCTGACCCGACTATTCAGCAGTGACGTGCCGCGGGAAGTGCCGCTGACAGCAGAGCAACAACAGGCGGTTGCTGACTGGAAGCACTTGCCGGTGCCCGACGCAAGTTTGCCGCATCACCTCAGTCGTTACGTCGTTGCCGACGTGGAGAGTAGTGGTCTGAACATGCAGAAGGACCATCTGATCTCGATTGGTGCGGTGGCGGTGGTCAATGGTGTGATCGATTTCAACGATGCCTTTGAGGTAGTTCTGCGCCAGGATAATGTCAGCACCAATGCCAATATTTTGATCCACGGTATTGGCGGTTCGGCGCAGCGTGACGGGATGGACCCCGCGGAGGCAATGATTGCCTTTCTCGGCTATGCCGGAAAATCGCCATTGGTGGCCTATCACGCACTGTTCGACCAGACCATGATCGCCAATGCGATGAGTGAGCATCTGGGTTTGAAGTTTGATCAACCATGGATCGATCTGGCCTGGGTGATGCCCGATATTTTCCGTGAAACTATTGCTGAGCAGGTCGATCTGGATGACTGGCTCGGTTTGTTCAGTATTGAAAATATCCAGCGCCACAACGCAGTATCCGATGCCTATGCCACCGCGCAACTGTTGCAGGTGGCGATTGCCCGGGGAGCGCAGCGTAATGCGCTGTCGCCGGCCGGCTTCATGCAGATTGAAAAGTCGCGCCGCTGGATGCGCAGTGCGGGCTAAGATAGCGCCCTGATGGACAATATAGCCAACCAGCTTCGACGCTTCTATCTTGCTTATAGCGGCGCTTTTGTCGTATTCGTCCTCGTCCTCGGCGTGCTTGAGCAGCACGGCATGCCGCCGCGCTGGATCGGCTATTCCTTTCTCTTTCTGACCATTTGCCTTTACGCCACGATCGGCGTGATGGCGCGTACGGCCAACGTTTCCGAGTACTACGTTGCCGGCCGGCGCGTTCCCGCTGTGTTCAACGGTATGGCCACCGGTGCCGACTGGATGAGCGCCGCCTCGTTCATGGGGCTGGCCGGGACGCTCTACCTCTCGGGTTACCAGGGACTCGCCTATGTGATGGGCTGGACCGGCGGTTACGTTCTCGTCGCCTTGCTGCTGGCACCCTATCTACGCCGCTTCGGTCAATTCACCATTCCCGATTTTCTCGGTGCGCGCTATGGCGGTAACGCGGCGCGTTTGGTCGGCGTGTTTTCGGCCATCCTTGCTTCCTTTGTTTATGTGGTGGCACAGATCTACGGGGTCGGCGTGATCACCAGCCGTTTCGTCGGGCTGCAGTTCGAGATTGGCGTCTTTGTGGGTTTGGCGGGCATTCTTGTCTGTTCATTTCTGGGCGGCATGCGTGCCGTGACGTGGACGCAGGTGGCCCAGTACTTCATCCTGATCGTTGCCTACATTTCACCGGTGGCCATGCTTTCGTTCAAGGTGACCGGGGTGCCGATACCGCAGATTGTTTACGGCGAGGTGCTGCAGAAAGTCACCGCGCTCGAGACGAAAATTTTTGATGCCCCGGCCGAACTTGAAGCACGTCGCCTCTATCGCGAGCGTGCCACTGTCTATTACGAAAAAATTCTCCAACTGCCGGCGTCGCTTGAGGAGGAGAAGCAGCGTCTGGCTAAAGAGATCAACAATCTCAAGGGTAGCGACACGCAGATGCGTGAAGTGGCTGCCCTCGAACGGCAGCGCCGCGAACTGCCACAAACGCCGGCACAGGCGAAGGATCGCTGGGATACGGCGATGCGTGTTGCCGCACAGCGCGGTGCCGAGCCAACGCACCACGTTACCGCCTTTCCCGGCGAGAGTGAGGCGGCGCAGAATACCGCCCGTCTGAACTTTCTTACGCTGATTTTTTGCCTGATGGTTGGCACCGCAGCTTTGCCGCATGTGCTGATGCGCTACTACACCACGCCCTCGGTGCGCGCAGCGCGCAACTCGGTATTCTGGTCGCTGTTCTTCATTTTGCTGCTCTACCTGACGGCACCGGCTTATGCGGTTTTTGCCAAGTATGAAATCTATTCGAGCATCGTCGATACCAGCATTGCGCAGTTACCGGGCTGGGTCAGCGCCTGGGGCAAAATTGGTCTGGTCTCGATTGAGGATATCAACCACGATGGCATTCTCCAGTTGGCTGAGCTCGCGCTCAACCCCGATGTGATCGTTCTCGCGACGCCGGAGATTGCCGGGCTGCCTTATGTTATTTCGGGGCTGGTTGCTGCCGGCGCGCTGGCTGCGGCCTTGTCGACCGCCGACGGGCTGCTGCTGACCATTGCCGGTTCGCTGTCACACGACGTCTACTACAAAATTTATCGGCCGAACGCGTCAACGCAGTGGCGGCTGGTGGTTTCGAAAGCGGTATTGCTGGTGGTTGCAGTATTTGGTGCAATGGTCGCGGCACAAAAACCGGCGAGCATCCTGTTCATGGTCGCCTGGGCGTTCTCGATTGCCGGTGCGGCTTTCTTTCCGGCGCTGGTGCTCGGCATTTTCTGGAAGCGTGCGAACCAGGCCGGTGCCGTCAGCGGCATGGTCGTCGGCCTGCTAATCACGCTCTACTACATGGTGCGCGTGCAGTTCGATACCATCCCTTGGCTGGGTATCCATGGTATCGGCATGGAGCCGTGGCTGGGTATTCAATCTACCTCGGCTGGCGTCTGGGGCGTCGCCATCGGCTTTGTCACCATCGTTGTTGTCAGCCTGCTGACAGACCCGCCAAGCAAGGATACGCAGGATTTTGTCGAAACCGTTCGTTACCCTGTGGCTGAACCCTGATTTTCTTTTCAGAAAATCTATTCCTTATTTCATAAGCTGTAAGCTTGGTGTCAGGATGGCGATGCATTCTCTCTTCCAGCTTGGGGTAGAGCAAGGACGATTCACACCTTGCTCGACAACTTCAGGTCGTGGTGACTGATTGCAACCGCTAACAAACACAGGCAAGGCGTTACGGCTGCAGGCGGTGACCAGGACGGTTCCGGGCTTTACCCGGGGCTTTGGGAATCCACACCAAAGGAGGAGGGGTTCAGATGCAGCTTACACAAAAGCACAAAGAGTATTGGCAGCGCAACCTGAATATGACAGCAGTCTTGCTGGCCATATGGTTCGTTGTCACTTTCGTTACCAGCTACTTTGCACGCGAACTTAACAGCATCACAGTTCTGGGTTTTCCGTTCGGTTTTTACATGGGCGCCCAGGGTTCGCTGATTATTTATGTTGTGATCATCTGGTATTACGCTCACTACATGAACAATCTCGATAAAGAGTACGGCGTTCACGAGGGGGATGACTGATGGCTACCCAGGGATCCAATGCAGCATTTTTCAAGAGCCTGCAGCGTTACTACACGTTTTACACCGGGGGTTTCATCGCCTTCGTCATCGTCGTCGCCATTCTTGAACAGATGGGTGTGCCGAACAAGATCCTCGGCTACATCTTCCTCGGCGCAACGGTACTGCTTTACGCTGGCATCGGCTTCATGTCGAAGACGGCGGACGTCGGCGAGTACTATGTCGCCGGGCGAAGGGTGCCCGCCTTGTTCAACGGTATGGCCACCGGCGCCGACTGGATGTCGGCGGCATCGTTCATCGGTATGGCGGGCACGCTTTACCTGAGCGGTTACGACGGCCTGGCCTTCGTCATGGGCTGGACAGGCGGTTACTGTCTGGTGGCACTGTTTCTTGCGCCGTATCTGCGCAAGTTCGGTCAATTCACGATCCCGGACTTTCTCGGGGCGCGTTTTGGCGGCCACATCCCGC
>JBIJCY010000044.1:0-14173 GCA_044344385.1 Rhodocyclaceae bacterium
AGGCGTAAAAGTAACGCTGGCTCTGAGCAAGAAGAGTATCGAATTCTTCAAGTCAGAGGCGACAAAGCATCACACGCAGTATCAACGCATGATTCGTCGACTCATCGATGCGTATGTTGATGCCCAGGCCCCAACCCGGCGTTCGAGCGGGCCTCGCGCATAAAGCCGCGCGAGGACGTTCAACTGAACGTTGAACGTCCGCTTCTGACGGGCACCAACTACCGCTTTGGGTCGGGTGGAGTCAGCGACTTCCCAAACCCCAACGTCTCTTCCAAGCTCATTGCGGCCGTCGGCATTTCGCATTCCAACCCTGTATTGCAGGCCGCCCCATAGGGGCAACTCCTCTTGGGGACAAATCAGATTGTTTCTGAGATGTGGCTGGAGGCAGGTTTCCAACCTCAGAATGTGACCGCAGGAAATCCCTTTAGGGGCAAATAGCCGTAATAACTGAATTTCATGCCTTGCCGCTTTTGCCGCCACCCACAAAAGCAGCTTAAAAAACATCCGACCGATGATAATCGGTCATCAACGCTGGGTCGTTTCCGCCTTGATCGAGCGCCATTTCCCGCCTTGCAACTCAAGCGTGTAGGCTTCCAGCGATTCAAACCGGTACGGCTTGCCAGACTGCCGCCCCTGCTCGATCACAACGGACTTCACAGCAATCCGCTCGCACGGCGCTGTTGCCTCGGCATCAAGCAACTTTCCTTCGATCGACACGCGGCGCTGTTTGTAACCCTTCAATCCCTTCATCGCCGCAATCGTGCTCTGCGCCAACTCCTCGCGCCCGAGATCAACGGTGGTCATTTCACCATCGCTGCTGCGAACAGTTGCCTGAATGGCCACGTCCGGTGCGAACATTGCCACAATCGCGGAAGCGTCGTGCCGGGCGATGGCGCCATCAAGTTGCTTCAGCCAGGTCCGGGCAATCGCAGTCGGTTTGCAATCAACGGCGGGTGCCTTATCAGCGACGTTACGAAGCTGCTGCAATTGCCGCTGGCTGTCATCATCCACCGTTTGTGAATAGCGATCGAGTTCGGCATCAAACTCACCGGGAATGTAAAAAGAGGGGACCTTCTCCAGCAATACCGGCAGCAAAATAGTCATTAAAGCCCGTGTTTTAAGCTTGGATGCGCGCACGAAACCGACACGGCCGGCGTCGATATCAAGTTTCTGTTCGCCGACATCCAGCGTCGTTCCGCCACGGTTAACCTTGTCATAAGTTCCTTCGCGACTCGCCGTCTCGGCAGCCAGTTCGGCCGACAAGACATAGGGCTCATGGTCGGTGCCGCGGATGCCGATCGTCGCCGATGGCGTCAGGACCCGGTGCTCGGCGCGATTAAGGCGACCGATCCAGCCGGTAATGATGCGCAAGGACCCCGTCACCAGACGCACGGCAAAATTGTCCGTCGGTTTGCCCTCTGCAGCGAAGCGCTCGGCGACAAATTCGGTACCCGGACGAATCGCGACGTACCCACCATCTTCAGTTTTCAAAACCGCTTCCGCCGACACGCTTGAACGCACACGTTCGCCCACGAAAACCACGCTCCCCTCCTGCAATGGCCGCTGGTTAACGGTAATCTCACCGCGAATGCGCCAGACCGTGGCGAATCGCGTTCCGCCATCCGGCGTCGCCGCAACCGCTTCTGCGGCAGCAGAAAACCCCGGCAACAAGGCACACACGAGACATAAGAGCAGACACAAATGGCGTGCGCAGAACCCGGTTCCAAGACGTCTCGACAAGCCGTTCATGTGACTACCCTGCACTCTCTAAAAATTCACGGATCATAAATGTGACGATCATGCACCCATCGCAGACAGGATCATAGCAATCAAACCAGTACGTGGCGGGTGTCCTTGAAAAACGCGAATATCTGCTGCTCTACTCCCGCATCAATCATCACTGCGGGGCGCTTGCCGTTTGGGCAGGCCAGCCGTGGCGTCGTACCAAACAGGCGACAGACCAACGGCCGCTCCAGATAGACCTTGCAACCGTTGCTGCCAAGATGCGGGCAATTGAAATCGGCCAGCGCCGCCGCATGTAACGCTTCGCTGATGACTGGCAAGCGGGACATCTCTTCACTGGATGTAGTCACCAGCCCGCAACAGTCATGGCACCCCGACTGGCACTCGAACGCAGGGATGCGCTGACGGAAAAATCGGATTTTATGGCTATCGGTTGTCACTGGCAGCATGCACGTTTGGAAATTATCAGCCAGCATCGGCGGAGGCGAACGTCTGCAGTGTAGCGAGGAATACGCGTGCTTCGCGTTTTAACGGAAAGCCTTGCCATTGGCAACCTGACAAAGGGCTGCATAAAACGTCAAAAACTTGAGAAAAACTGCCTTAACAAGCCGTTGAATAAGAATTTTTACTTCGCATGTTCACTGGCCGTGGCTTCTGTGGAAGCTTGTTGTCAAACACTCCCACACCTTGGCCGAGTGAATTGCGCAGACTTATCCCACCGAACGATGAAGCAACTGAAATCGCCGGCGAAAACCAACAAGAACAAGGACCGACATGGCCAGCAATGCCAAACTTCCCGGCTCCGGAACTGAGATCGGTGCGTCATAGGTGGTCAAGACCACGCCATTCTCGCCACTCAGATTGCCGCAAATCACGTAAACAGGGTTGCAGGTCGCTGTACCGGTGACAAGGCCTGATGCGAAAATAAACGATCGCGTGCTATTGAAATCACCATCGCTCAGGTAATAAGCAAAGCCAGCCAGGTTTCCATAAGTGCTCGGGTCAAAGATACTGAACAGGATCGAGAACGCCGGCAAAACGCTGTTACCCGACCAGGAATACGAAAACTCCCGGACACCTGCGCCACCGACTGCTGTTCCGCCGACAATGTAACCCAAGGGGTCACCGCTGGGACCTCCGGAAGCCTCAAGCCCCGTAAATGAGAGTGACAAAACCCCACCGACGGGCGCCCTGGTTATTGCGTCAAACCACCCAGATTGAGTAAATGAGTAGGTCGTATAAACCGGAGCAGCCAGCGATTTCGGGGAATACGCTACGCCAAGAGACAGCAAAACACACGCCATCATTGTCACAAAAAAAGAACGAAATACGCGGGTCATTGGCTTCTCCATCGATTGAGGAAAGGTAAATACGTCGCTTACTGCCTCATTTCCAGAAGCGGAAGCTCGGAAAACACGGGGTCTCCGAAACCCTTTGTACTTGAGCAAGACCTAAGCAAGCAATGAACCACTCTATGAAAGACGCGGCAATGGAGCTCCCTCGGTCACCCTCAAGGCGAAGCAATGTAAAATTTTCCGACATAACTGATTTTTTCCTGCATTGACCGACCTCATCTCGCCGCCTTGCCCTTGAGCGCGCGAACTTCGAAACTCACCGACTCCAGCTCTCGATTATTACGATCCAACAAAGCCAACCGATGCCGCCCGGGGCGCGGCCGCCATCGCACTTCGTTGACGGCGCTGCCAAGCACTTCGTTGTCGATACGCCATTGCCAGCCGGCGTCAGGTTGACCTGACAACTGCAGCGCAACGCGTTGGCGTTCGGGTGGAATATCGGGATCAAGAGCGATGACGCTGCCCTGCCCCGGATAGGCGATGTGTGCCAGCGCTTTGGGTTCGGCGAGGCGCACCACGTTCACCCCGGTGCCGGCGACGAACCATTCCAGACGCGCCGGCTCGTTGACCTTGCCGGCCGGTTCGAAACGGATCGCCTGGCGCAGGACACCCGGCGGCGGCTTTGGCGCTTCGCTACGCACACGAGCCCGACCATCGCCGCCACGCTGCAGCCAGTCCATCACCTCGCGCCAGACCGGCGCCGCGCCGGAGACACCCGACACGTCGTGCATTGCCTCGCCGGCTGCGTTGCCGACCCACACGGCAACGGTGTAACGCTGCGAGAATCCGACGCACCAGTTGTCGCGCATGTCTTTGCTGGTGCCGGTTTTAACAGCGCTCCAATAGGGCGTGGCGAGCCACGATTCAAGACCAAAGGTGCCGGCACGCGCAGAACGATCGGCGAGGATATCGCTGGTGACAAATACCGGAGCTGCGGCCGCCGCGCGCCGCAATGGCCCGCTAAAAACGCCGCTGCAGCCCCCCTCGGAACAGGGCGTGCGCTGCATATCGGCGCTGACGCGCAACGGCGACCATTGGCCGCCGTTGGCGAACGTACGATAGGCATTGGCCAGCATGAGCAGCGAGATATCGGCCGAGCCGAGTGCCAGACTGAAGCCGTAATAGTCGCCGTTCTCAGTCAAACTTTTGAAGCCGAAGGCGTGCAGACGGTCACGAAACGCCTCCGGACCGATGCGTACCAGCGTACGAACTGCCGGCACGTTGAGCGAGCCGCCCAGCGCCATGCGCGCACTCACCCAACCGCGGTACTGCGGCACGTAATTCTGCGGCACATAAAGGCCGTTGCTGGTCGTCACAGCAAGCGGTGAATCATCAACCAGCGACGCCGCCGTGAGATCACGGCGCTCAAATGCCAAGGCGTAAAGAAAAGGTTTGAGGGTCGATCCGGCCTGTCGCAACGCAGCAACGCCATCGACCTCAGGCGCTTCGGATAACGACCCGCTGGAACCAACCCACGCAAGAACTTCACCGCTGACATTGTCGATCACCAACAAAGCACCATCCTCGGCATTCTGTTTTGCAATATCGCGCAGCTGGCGCTGCAAAGCGGCCGCGGCGAAACGCTGAAGATCGGCGTCAAGCGTGCTTTTCAGACGTTCGCCGGGCTGCTGGAGCAGCTTGCGCGCCAGATGCGGCGCGAGGTTCGGCGACTGCTCAGCTCCGAGCCAGCCCGCGCTGCCATCGGCGGCACGCAGCCCCCCCGCCAGCGCCAGCCGGGCCAGGCCGTCGAGCCCGTCACAACTAGCCGCTGCCTTCTTCATCTGCGCCATGGCCTGCAGCACGCCGCAGGCGCGTGCCGCCACCGTTTGCGACGAGGCGCCCGGCGCACGCAGCAACGCTGCCGCCAGTGCCGACTCACGCTCGTCGAGCCCGTCCGGCCACTTGCCGAACAGGCCGCGACTCATCGCCGCAACACCGACCAGCTCACCACGAAATCCGGCCAGATTGAGGTAAGCCTCAAGTATCTCGGCCTTCTTCCAGTGCTGCTCCAGCCACAGCGCGCTGGCCGCCTGCGAGAGTTTTTCGGTGACGCTGCGCCGGCCGCGTCGCTGCGCGTTTTGGTTGGCAAACTCATCAAGAAAACCGACAAGCTGCATCGACAACGTACTCGCGCCACGTGTTTTCGCATTCCACAAATTGCGCCAGGCGCTGGCTGCGGCCGCATTCCAGTCCACACCGCTGTGTTCGTAGAAATTACGGTCTTCAGAGACGAGCAAGGCGCGCAGCAATGCCGGCGACACATCCTCGATGCGCGTCCACGGCAGGCGACGCGCGCTCATCTCGATGCGCTGACTCTGCAACGGCCGGCCGTCACGGGCGAGCAGAATGGCGTCAGATTCGGCGTAGGTGGCGCGGACTTCGGGGAAGGCGGGGAGCGCAGCAGCTTCTCGCAAGGAAAAAAGAAGAAGCAGCAATCCGAACAAACAGACGCGGACAAAAGGCGTCTGCCCGCAATCCCCAACGGAAATATCAGGCATCATTCATTGACGTGATTTCGTTCGCCCAGGCCAAGGCCTCGACGGCATGACGAGATACTTGCACGGCATCGAGGCCACAGATGATCGCTTGCTCCTCAAGCGTGGCAGACGAACGGCCTTCGGTAGCAATAGCAAGAAGCAAGGCGTCACGGAACGGCCCGGCCTGACCAAGCAACGCATCGTGCACCGGCGCGGGCAGCCGGGTCTGCGCGAGGATGGCTTCGATCGGCTGCCCCATGAGTAACTCAAGCATCGAAAAAAGGCCAAGAATGAAGAGCTGATCTCGCTGCGTCGGCAAGCACCCTTTGCCGGCCAGACTTTCGAGAAAATGGGCTCGCGTCAGGGCCTGTTCCGTAAAGATGCGTTCGCGATAGCCTGGTGCCTTGATGTCGAAGAGCAACAGCGACAACCAGCGGTAGAAGCGTTCCCGGCCAAGGACCATGAGCGCCTTGTCCATGGTCGTCACAGGGCTCTGCAGCCCCATTACGGGCGAGTTAAGGTAGCGCAGCAATTTGAAGGCAAGTACCGGATCGTGCGTCAACTGCTGCGCAATGACATCAAATTCTTCACCGCCGCGCAACAGATTAAGCAGTTCAATGACATGCAGGCGATTGATGTCACTCTTCGGCGGATGCCAGTTTTCTCGGCTGGTAACAAACTGCCCGAGAAAGAAATCGAAGCCGCCCTGAAAACACAGATGAAACTCGTCAAAACTGTTGAGTTCGTGTGCGATCAAGCGGATTTTTGGAAGATCCGCCGGGCGATCGGAAGAAAGATTCTTGAGCAGGAGCTTGATGTCCATGCCATCAAATCCGGCGGTTTCAATTTGTACATAATCAGCACGGGCTGCAAGCGCCAACAATGCAGGATGCTCAGCCAGCTGACTCTTGCGCAGCAGCCAGCCACTAGCAAACCCCGCCAGTCGAAAGGCGTCAAGCTGCGGCTGTATCTGCGCAGGATCAAGTGCCTGACGGGCCGGCGTCAGCATCAGGACGGTGTTCTGCGCCGGCAACCGCTGAATCAACGGATTACCCAGCGATACGGGCGAGAGTCGGACAAACGCCATCCGGCGTCCAAGCAGCGTAGTCACGCCAAGCGAAGTCAGGTTGCGCAACAGTGCATCGTCATAAACTTTTTGCAGCAAATCCATCTCGCCCTGCAGGCGCAGCTGGGTTTTTTCATGCAAGCTGAATTCGTAACCGGCGATCTGCTCATTCCTGTTGAGCACCGGTTCACGACAGACAAAGGAGTGGGCTGGCGCAGCGGGCGAATGAATGTCATTAGCTACTTTTACGGCCTTCAGCGGCGCGACTTTGTTCAGCAAATCAAGCTGCGCCCGCTCGTGCACCAAAGCATTCTGTGGCTCGCGCTTGCCGAGCAACCTGCGAAACAAATCAAACATGGTGGACCATTCAGATAATGCCCGGAGTACAAAAGCCCCAAACGTTGCCGGCGCGCAGATTCTGCTTCATGCCTGATTATGAAGCCATCGAACGACGACGCCAATACAATCGGGAGCATGGCACATGACGAGTCACCTTACTTGACGCCACACAATCAGGCTCTACACTGTGCAAGCCCGAACGCAGCATCAAGAACAACAAGGAGCGCCCCGAATGATACTGAAAGCACTGCTGGTCATTGCCGCCGTTATAACGGGGAGCGCGCTGGCCGCAAGTTCACCGTCGGCGGAGACGCCTGTCGCCATCGTCAGTGCCGAATTCGGAATATTCGACGCAAGCTCGCCGAAGGAACTGATCTTCGAACCGACCAATGTTGTTCCCCACAAGCAGGGGCAACGCTACGGCTGGGTGATCGAAGTCAAGACGACGAAACGCACCCTGAGTGTTCGCGAAGAATATCTGATCGCAAAACCGGCCAGCCCCCCGAAAAGCATGGACCCTGTAAGCGAAAACCTGAACATCCCCTTGCAGCGGCGCAACCAGGTTAGCCAGAGGCAGCTGGCGCCAGTGGACGGCAGGATATTTGGCGAGTGGTCTATCGGCCCGAATGAGCCGGCCGGCCATCGGCATCTTCAGGTAGTCGTCGAAGGTGAAGTGGCAGCAAGCTTCGAATTCGACGTGAAATAGGGGCGATACATTGCAAAGCCCTGAGATGCATGCCAGAGTCCAAAATGAGTCACGGGCGTTCAGCAGCGTGGTTGATTTTACTTTTCTCAGGAAACAGTCATGTTGAAAAAATCGCTACCCGCGCTGGCGTTACTGCTGTTTGCAGCAAGTTCCACCGCGCAAACCATGGTACCCAAGCTCGATCAGGAAGGGCGTCGCGGCGACGTGGCACGACAGGCGAAACAGCAGGCAATGGAGAAGTTTGACGCCGCCGACACGAACAAAGACGGCAAGTTGTCGCGCGAGGAACTGGAAAAAAGCGCACCGTATCTGGCCGAAAAATTCAACGAACGCGACAAGGATGGCGATGGGTTTCTGAGTTGGGAAGAATACATCGGCCATGATCGCTGGCCGCGTTGAGCGTCCCGATAACAAAAAAAGAACCAGTCAAACAACAACTGTAACAACCAGATTATCGGTGCGTGCGCGGCACGTGCCCGGCGGGCTCTTTCTCTTTGACAACCGTATTCGACAAGTCTTTCAGCACGCCACAGTCAGCCAGCCGCCCCGGTGAAGCACACTGCTTGCGCAAGTCGCGAAGTTGCTGCTGCAGCGCATACAGTTCCTGGATACGCGCTTCTACATGGCCAAGATGCCCGTCGATCAGCGCATCGATGGGCGCACAGTCGCCGCCGCCAAGATTGCACAAACCAAACAGCGTGCGGATCTCTTCGAGGCTCATATCCAATGACCGGCAACGCCGGATGAAAATCAGACGTTCGAGGTGTGCGTCGCCGTAGATACGATAGTTCGCTTCGCTACGACCGGCGGCGGGCAGCAGGCCTTCCTTTTCGTAGTAACGGATCGTCTCAACGGCGCAGGAAGTCACAAGGGAAATTTCACCGATTTTCATGGGCGATAGTCAAAGCGAATGGGCCTGTAATTTTACGGCCATATGCCCTAAAAGGATTTCCTGCGTTCACATTCTGAGCGCTGGTGTCGTCCTCCGAAGGACAAAGGATAGGCATCTCAAAGGGGTAATCCCAAGTATTCTCGCCTACAGCATATCAGTCGATGCTGCTCCGTTCGCGGCATCGAGCGCAGACGGGGCAAGCTCGGCCAGCGTAAGTCCACAGACACTGACGGTTGTCCCAAAGTTCGGCTTGCTGTCGATCTTTAGTTGAAGTTTCAATCGCTGACTAATGCGCAACGCAAGTGCTAAACCAAGTCCGGAGCCTGAGCTATTTCCGTCATCACAGAAACGAACAAAAGGCTCAAAAGCACTTTTGGCCTGATCTGCCGTCATTCCCACGCCGGTATCCGAAATATGGACGGCCAGCCCATCTGCGTTCCCAGAAACAGTCACCGTCACGAAGCCGTCTTTACGATTAAAGCGAATCGCGTTGTCGGTCACAAGGCCCAGTAACTGTATAAGTAATTTTTGGTCAGTCATGACTGCTCGCGCACCGTATTCTGGCGGTGTTGCATCAATCAGAGAGACCAATTTTTCGCTGGCGGCTCGTTTTGCGGTCCACACGGCTGCCGTAATGCATTCGCCCAAATGGCATTGCTGAAAACGTGAGGAGTCTCCAACTTGTTCTATGGAAGCATACTGAAGCGCTCTATCGACCATCTGCAACAGTGATTGTGCGGAGACATTTGACGCGACTATGAGTGGCCGGAGGTCAGGGTCGTGGACACATGCTTCAAGGAGCTGTCCGCTACCGAGAATGCTGTTGAGGGGGGTGTGTAACTCGTGGGTCATCATTCTCAGAAAATCACTCTTGGCGCGATCTGCACGGTTTGCCATTTCTAGTGCGGCGACCAACTTGACCTCTCGGTCCTTTCGCTCGGTAATATCCTGAATCATGTACAAAGTGTCTGACATCGGATTGTTCTTGTTTAGCGAACACGTCCCCGCGATAGCCCATACCCGTTGGCCATCTTTGCGTTGCAACTCCAATTCAAAAGTGGCAATTTCTCCACGGCTCAGGGGTGAATACGCTAGTTCACCAATTTGTTCGTATTCTTCATCAGATGTATAGATGTCCCGCGTACTGTGGTCAATTAGTTCGTCTTTTGCGTATCCAAGGATTTTTGAAAAAGCCTCATTAATCCGCACAAACTTCCTTTGTTCCAAACGGGCAATGCCAAATGGCGCAAGGCGCAACAGCTCTTCCTGTTCCCTCGCCATTTCACGGATCAGTGCGGTCTGCTGTTTTTGGTCGGTAATGTCTGTACGCGTGGAGATGTAATGGGTGGGCAATCCGTTAGCATCGAGCACGGGAGCTATCGTTGCCTTGACCCAATATGAACTACCACTCTTGTTGAGATTGCAAACCTCACCGTGCCAGACGTTTCCGGTGGAAATGGTTTCCCACATCTCATTGAAAAAATCAGGAGTGTGCTGACCTGATTTAACAATCCGATGATTCACACCGATGAGTTCATCGACGCCATAACCACTGATGTCGCAAAAACGTTGGTTTACAAAAACGATATTTCCCGCTGCATCGGCCACGCTCACGATGACGTGCTGATCAAGCGCCCCTAACAAAACGTCGGCAGGAAGCGGTAGTGAGGTGCGTATTTTTTCAGTCGGGTTCATTCCGTGTTGGCCTTTGCGAAAACATCCACTGTATGTGGCGGGCTAGGGTATTTGCACGCAGCAACGCAGCAAGCCGTCCTATGCAAAAATAATTGGCAGAATAACGCTGATGGCGATCACGGTTGGCGACCTACATCAATTAAAAGAGCACTGAATTGCTTCTTCTTGAACAAACACTTCCGAGCCTCTGCTTGACCCTACAGAAGCGCCTTTGACTTCAACCGCGAAGGCCGACCACGCGACTGAAGGCTGAACCGATTGATGGCGGCCTAGCGATCAGTTACCTGCCGTTCGAGGCTGATGATTTTTTCCCGTTGCTACGGTCGCAGTTGGCCGGATGCGGAAGGCCCGTTCCACCCAGCGAGTTAGCCCCAAGCTTGAGTCAGTAGTTCATCAAGAGCATCCATGATACGACTACCCTCCGAGTTCAAGGATTCCACATACTCGCCAAGCAACTCGTTTGGAACGGAGACAATTTCGAGCGGATGCAAGACCACGTGAACTTTTTCGATTTTAAACGAGGGGTTAAATCGCGGATTGCTTACCTTCCCAAGAGCAGCTTTTCGAACCATAGGAACAACCACCCGCCGACGGTAGCTGTCGTATAACGATGATTGGACAAGCACCACGTAGGGAATGTCGTCCCGATGCTTTCCTGTGTTTCTATGCACATCGAATTGAGCCATGTCGCTAGTTCAAAGAGATGAATGCTCGTCAGCGAATGACCCATGCTTGGTGTTGAACGTGTTCCACATTGACATGGTCGCCTCAAGATTCCTGGCCCTGGTCATACGCTGTTGACGCTCGTGTTCGACATAATCCGCAAGCAACGACTCAACCACTCCAGAGAGATTGTTGGTCAGGCCACGTACCTGGACTACCAAGTCTTCATTCAAGGTCAAATTCACTGGGCGCTTCTTAGCTTCACGATTAAATGTAGTTGACTTCATCGCACACCTCCAATGCGCATTGTATGCGCATTTTTATTGAAATGGAGTGGCTCTCCAATATTTCTGCCTATGGCTGGACTCAGCCTGATGACAATCATATAAGCCTATCTATCGAACTGCTCAGTGGTTCTGTGATTCGATCCAGTTCTCAATGGTCAGATACGGGTATCTGGCAAAGTCTTTTTCGTTGATGGTCACTACTGTCCAGTGAAGGGATACCGCATGTGCAGCAATCAATTTATCGAAGGCATCTTTCTTGGTGCCGTCACGGGTTGCCATGTGAATCGGACCATAGGCCACACCGGCAGCAGCCTCCCGTGTTCTCCGTGTTGAATGCAGTTTCAAGGTTGATTCCAACCTCAGAATGTAACCGCAGAAAATCCATTTAGGAGGAAATCGCCGATTTTACCCGCTTGACTCTATAGTTACTTCATGGTTTTCAATGAGGCTGTGACCCTCATGGAGATTTCCTGAAATGAAAAACATCCCGCAACAAGCAAGCCATCTCGCCGCAACGCCATTGCTCGACTTCACGCAGCCGTCGATCCAAGGGCTGATTGCGCAACGCGGCTGGGCCAGCCTTACGGAATTCGAGCGTATCGGTGCCGCTTACGCCTTCGTGCGAAATGAGCTGCCTTTCGGCTACAACACGGCAGACGATCTGCCAGCATCGCGCGTGCTGGCTGACGGCATCGGCCAATGCAATACCAAAACAACGCTGCTGATGGCCATCCTGCGCGCACTTGGCGTTCCTTGCCGGTTTCACGGCTTTACGATCGACAAGGCGCTGCAGAAAGGAGCGATTACCGGCATTGCCTACTGGATGGCGCCGGGGCGCATCATTCACAGCTGGGTAGAAGTCTGGTTTGATGAACGCTGGGTAAATCTGGAGGGCGTCATCCTCGACAACTCCTACCTTGCCAGTCTGCAACAACGCTTTCGTGGATCGCGATCGTTCTGTGGTTATGGTGCAGCAACGCCGGACCTGAGCTGCCCGCCCGTCGACTGGTCAGGCGGCGACACCTATATCCAGAAAGAAGGGATCAATCAAGACTTCGGCGTGTTCGACAGCCCGGATGCTTTCTATGCCCGGCATGGCAGCAACCTGTCCGGCATCCGGCGCTGGATTTTTGAGCACGTCGTACGCCACTGGATGAACGAAAATGTCGCTCGCGTTCGCAATGGGATGTGGTGAATCGGAGAAGACAGGGGCTTCGAGCGGCCCCTACTCCCCCACCACCACCTTCGCATTGGGCAGCTCGCCGAACACCTCCGGCGCATACATCGCCTCGACCCTTGTTGCCGGCAACGAGAACTCGCCGGTGTTGTTCAGCCGCAAGGTGTAGTCGATAGTGAACTTGCCGCGTGGCACGTAGCCGTAATAGGCCCGGTAGGCGCTGAAGGTACGTTCAACATAGGTTGGCCAGGCGAGTTTTCCACCCATTGCGGTTTCACGTTCGCCCATGCCGGCGATATGCGAATCACGGCCGTCGCCGTCACCGAGGATGCGCGCGCCGCCGGGAATAGGATCATTGATCACGACCCACGACATCTCCTGATCCGATTCGACGGTGAGGCGTACGCGCCAGACATCGCCGCGACTGACTTTTCCAGTCAGCTTCTCCTGCACCGGCGTGACTTCACGCGTGACTTTGAACCCGTTGGCACGGGCCTCTTTGACCGGCACGGCGGCAAGCACTTGCAGCGCGGCCCACGGCTTGCCACTGCCTTCGTGGGTAAGCTGCAGCTTGTCGGTCGCAGCCCCCTTGGCCGGCCACGGCAGCAGCAACTTGCTGGCCTCGTCGGGCTTGCCGGGCCAGGCAAAACTCTGCGGCGCAACATTCCCCAACGCAGCGCGCGTACTGCCGCTCACCGCATCACGCTCGAACTGGCTGCCAAATTTGTCGAGCGCAATCGTTGCCCATACGTTGGCCACCGTCGTCAGCCAGCGGCCACGCTGCTGGCGCAACATGGCGCCCTGGACAAGCGCGGGCAGATCATCCTTCCACGTCGGGTCGTCGATCACCGCTTCGATCAGGCGGAAGGCATTAGCATCGCCGCTGACCATCAGCCACCACCAGTAGTCTGACCGCTCGCTGGTGAAGGTGAGGCGCCCGCCGAGATACGAAAGGCGGTTACGGATTTCACGGTCGACAGCGGCGAGCTTTGCCGCACGCTCGGGCAAGGCAGTCACGCGTTTGACCACAAGATACCAGTCGATCAGCGCCGACGTTGGCAAACGCAGTGGCTCCACCTCAAGGCTTGAGATGGCAGACAGTGGTTGCTGGCCGCGCCGCGTCAGCGCTTCAATCGCACTGAGCTTGCGCACAACAATGTCGGACTGCGGCGACCAGTGCTCGGGCTTGATACGGCCCTCGGCAAAAGCACTCAAACCGCGCTCCATGCGCTGCGCCAACTCCGGCGGGATGGCGAAGCCGGCGGCGTGACTGGCGTCGAGCAGATAGGCGGTAAGCGCCGGACTACCGGCGTTGCCACTGGACTCACCCGGGAAGTAACGCGCCAACCCATTGCTATCAAGGTAGGTCGGCATCGCCTCAACCACCTGTTGCCAACGCGTTGCATCACGCAGACCGATGGCAACCGAAGTCTTCTGCTCAAGACAGACGAAGGGATATTCCTCGAAGAAGCGCTTGAGCCCTGGTGGCGGCGTCGACAGCTTGGCCGACAGGCCAACTTCTATGCCGCCGAGCGGGCCTGCTTTGCCTGACATCGCACCAGGAGGCACGGCAGCAGGAGTGTCCAGCTTGCCTTCGATGCGCGCGAAGCTCGCTTGCTGCACCGTGACCGGCACGGCCGGCGCGACCTGTTGCGTGATGCGCAGCCTGTCCTTGCCGGCACCGCCTTTCTCAACGGCGTCGAACTCCCAGACGAGCGAGGTCTCGCTCTCCGGCGCCTCACCCTGCCAGACGAGCTCGGCAGCGCTTTCGGC
>JBIJCY010000284.1:0-4147 GCA_044344385.1 Rhodocyclaceae bacterium
TCTTCGGGATGGTGCTGCCGATATGGGCGAGCGCGCTCATCAGTACTCATCCCGGTGGCCGCTGACGTGCAGGCCAAGGCGCGCGGCAATTTCGTGCGGGACGTAGGTGGCCATTTTCTCGAGGGTGCTCATCCACAGAATGCCCATACCTGGTGTGTCCATTTTGGCGGAAACAAAAATTCGTTCGAATACGTGGTCAGCCTGCTCGGCCGGAACGACGACGTAGATCACTTCTTTCTCGGAGTTGATGGTCAGACCAAGCAGTCCAAGCCGTTTCTGACGAACCCCGGTGCCGTGTGCGTAAAAAATGGTGGCGCCGTGTGCGCCGCCGTCCTGCGCCGCCTGCACGACGAGATCCGCTTTTCCCCGCTGGACGATGGCAGTGATCAACACCGCATCGACCATGACGATCATTTCTGTTTTAGTACTCACTTCATGCCTCTGCAAGGTTGTTTTCGTTGTTCCGGCGTTCTTGCCATTCGATCCTTTGTGCGATGATCAGCACCGAAAGAATCGGGCCAAGCGAGCACATGGCCAGAATGCCAAAGCCTTCCGCTGCGCCAACCGCCTGGCCAAGGCCGATGCCAAGCGCCAATAGCAGTGGCACGGTAACCGGGCCGGTCGTAACCCCGGCACTGTCCCATGCCAGGTTGACGAATTCTTCGCGGGTCAGCGCTGTGAGTAGCATGGCGATCAGGTAGCCGCCAATCAATAGTTTGTCGAGTGGCAGGTTGAAGAGGATCTTTGCCACGCCGACGGCTGCACCGATCCCCACCCCTGCGGCAACCGTGTGAATGAGGAGGCGCTTCTTGAATGCGCCATCGGTCAGGTTCTCCACGGTTATGCCCATCGCGTTGAGCGCCGGTTCCGCAACAGTCGCGCAATAGCCAATGACAAAAGCGAAAATCAGCGACATTGTGATGCCAAGTGCGTAGGGGTAGAGCGGTGGTTCGCCGGTGATCCTGTGTGTCGAAAAGGCCCAAGGCACGTTGTTCCCTGCTTGTTCGCCAAGCTCTCCGAGGCCGGTCGTCAGCCCGATATTGAAGAGCATCATGCCAAGAATGGTGAGACTGATGCCGTAAATGAAAATGTTGGCCGCCGGAATGCGTTGCCCGAGCACAAAGCGCTGAACCAGCACAAGCAGTAGCACCAGGGGCAGAATGGCACGCAGCGCGCCGATGATCTCGCGGCCGGGTGTTTCGTTCAACCAGTGGCCGCTGGCTGCAGACGAGGCAGCCAGCACCGGCTCAAGCGTGATCCCCGTGCTGTGCAGATAGATGCTGACGCCCAAGACGGTGATTACCGGGAATAGCGAGGCCAGCGTGACGATGCCAAAACCGGCGAGCGGGTTGTCGCCGCGGCCGGCTGCTGCGGCAACACCAATGCCGACGGCAAGCACCAGCGGCACGGTGACAGGGCCAGTGGTGATGCCGCCACAGTCCCAGGCCAGACCGATCACCAGCCGGAGTTCAGGCTGGCTTGCGCAGTAGGCGGTAAGTCCGAGACAGATCGGTACGACGATCATGATCAGCAGCTTCAGGTGCCAGTTGAATATCGTGCGCAGGAAACCTGTTGTCACAGCCAGTCCAACACCACTGGCGACGGCGGCTACCAGCCATGATGAGTAAGGGCCAAGAAGCTTTTTGAGCAGGCCGGCTCGCTCGTCAGAAAGGGATTCTCCGGCGAGTTGCAGCGCACCGATTGCCGGCTCGGCAAAAGTTGCTGCGACGCCAAGCAAGGCGCCGAAACTCAGCAACACCGCCGTTGGCGAGCGGCTGGGCATGAGGAAACCGATGTTTTCGGCGAAGGGCATCAGGCCGCGCTTGACGCCTTCCATAAAGAGCATCAAGCCCACAATCACCGCCAGAATGCCAGCGGCGATGGTTTCGGCATCGAGGAGGGAGGTGCGCAAGGCCAGTGCCTGAAACCCCACCAGCATGATCGCCAGTGGAATGACGGCAACGAGTTGTTCAAGAAAACGAACCGAGACGTAAGGGGTCAGCAGGCGATGAACGTCAATGGGGCGCAGGCGGGTTTGCTTCTGCGGCGCATCACGCTCGAAGGCGGCCAGCTCGTTGTAGCTGATTTGACGATGGCGGCGACGAACAGCACCAAGGTAATCACCGTAGCGTAACGGTTTTTTTTGCATCGGAGGCAGAGGGGTAAGCAATCGCGCCATTGTGCCACGTCCTGCAACTTTCCGTCATTTCCGGGCGGGCCGGTTCGGGGAAGTTGCAGGATGTGGTGGTTTAGCCTTCCGCCACTCGTTTGGCAATGTGCGCCAGCGCTTCCTCAACCTGATCGAAGAGGATCAGGCACAGATCGCCGGATTGCAGTGTGCCCAGTGCCCAGTGCCCAGTGCCCAGTGCCCAGTGCCCAGTGCCCAGTGCCCAGTGCAGTGTCGATGGCCAGAAACTCGCCGATGATTTCGGTTTGCTGGCGGATGTCTTCGTCGCGCCGGTCGCCGGCGCCACTGATCACCACACTGCGGCGCTTCGCCGGCATGTTGTCGATGGCGCTGACCAGTGCGTTGATGGCGTCCGGATTGTGGCCGTAGTCGGCAATCAGCGTTGCGCCACGGTAGCTGAGCAGGTTGAAACGGCCTGGGCGCTTTGTGTGTCGTTCACGAAACCACCTCGAAGAGCTCGTTTCAGCCCGTACCTCAGAACTTGCACAAGCCCGTGACGATGCCGAAGCCGCCAACCGGGCAAAGAGCATCTTCCTGGCCAATATGAGTCATGAGCTGCGCGCACCGATGAACGGCGTCATGGGCATGACTGATCTTGCGCTGCATCGTGCCACCGACCCCAAACAGATCGACTGGCTCAAGAAAAGCCAGATCGCTGCGAAACATCTGCTCTCGGTCATCAATGACATTCTCGACATTTCCCAGATCGAATCCGAGCGCCTGGGCAGGTGCGAACGCGTGTAGGGCAGGCCGGCACGCGCGTAGGCTTGACGGATCGATTTCCGAACAAGATCGGGTCCGACGGGCAATCCGCGCGGCGCGTTGTAACGCACGAAGACGGCGCGACTGTCCGTCTTGGGGCGTTCATGCTTCAGGTAAGCAGCGATGGCCTTGCCGGTAGCTGCCGGCAGTGGCATCACATCTTCGCGGCGACTCTTGGTATGACGCAGCGTGATCGTGCCCGCGTACCAGTTGATGTCGTCGAGGCCGATTCGGGCGACTTCCCCGCTCCGTAGCCCGAGATCAAGTGCGCATCGCACAATGGCGGCAGCGCGCAGCATAGAGCGACCGGGTTGGCCAAGCGCGGCCACCAGTTGTTCCACTTCTTCAGCCGTCAGAGACTTGGGGAGCGATGACAGTTGCCAGTTGGCAGGGTAGGACAGAAAGCCAACCAACCCATGTACCGCATCGCCGTGCGACGCACGGTAGCGGAAGTAACCACGCAATGCCGCAACAACTGTTCCGGAATTAACCGGCTTGCTGTAAAGCTTGGCCTGCTCTGCAAAGAACTGGCGCACATGGTCGGGTTTGATTGCGGAGATTCTGATGGGGCGCTCGCCGAACTGCGAAGCCAGTAGACGACCGACGATCCGTAACGCCATGCTTCGAGTCTTGGGGGCCAAGCCGCGTACGTGATCCATGTACTCGTCGTAGCGACTCAGTTCCTTGTTCGCTGGACTCGGCTTCGCCTTTGGCCGAGCAACGATACTTCTGGGATGCGATTTGAATTCCATGATGGTCTCCTTATGTGGAACCACCACTGCATCCTTCCGCAAAAACTATGTCCAGCTTTACGCTAAACCACTAAACTGAAGGCCATGCCTCAAGCGACCGGAAAGGCTTCCGAGAAAACTGACTGTGCATAGGGGTCGATCTGAGCCACGGCTCTCGTAAAGCATTGCGTGGGCGCAGACCAGAATGCATCGCGTTGCAGCATGTGGCCCCCCGAAAAATAATTCGACTCCCGGTGATCAGATCGGTATAATTCGTTTTGTGCATTGCAGCAATGCTGTTTCTGCTGCGCACAACGAGCATCGCGAACCTGGCCGCTTTTATGGCCACACTGCCAAAGCCCTCCTGCCTTCAGGTGTCGATTTTCTGATCACCGCACTGGCACAAAGCTTTTGTGCCGAATAGTGCTTAACTCCTCAGAGTTACTCTCAGCTATTTCGTTGGTTG
>JBIJCY010000286.1:0-4143 GCA_044344385.1 Rhodocyclaceae bacterium
CGTCGTTTTGAGGAATTGTTCCAGTACGGCCCCGGCGAATTGATTGGCGTGTCGACGGCGCAACTCTACGACTCGCCCGAGACGTTTGTTGATGTCGGCGAGCGAGCGTACGGTGCGCTAGGTGAGAATAAAAAATACAGCCAGGAGCTGATGATGAAGCACAAGGATGGCAGCCTGTTCTATGGCGCGCTGACCGGTTGTGCGACCGATCCGGCGCAGCCGCAGGAGGGCAGCATCTGGGTCTATGCCGATATTTCCGAACGGCATCATGCCGAGCAGGAAGTGCACAAACTATTACAGGCTGTCGAGCAAAGCCCGGTGTCGATTGTTATCACCAGCCGTGACGGCTTGATCGAATACGTCAACCCGCGCTTCACTAAGGTCACCGGTTATGCCCGACATGAGGCCATTGGCCAGAATCCGCGTATCCTGAAGTCGGGTGAAACGCCGCCCGAGACGTATCAGGAGCTTTGGCAAGCGCTACTCGCAGGCAAAGAATGGCGCGGCATCCTGCGCAACCGGCGCAAGGATGGCGAGTTTTTCTGGGAAGAGGCGTCGATCTCGCCGATCATCAACGAGCGGGGGGAGACGACGCACTTTATCGCCGTCAAGGAAGACGTGAGCGAGCGCATCCGCGTTCAGCAGGACTTGATCGATCACCAGTTTCATCTTGACGATATGGTCAAGGTGCGCACCGCCGAGCTACGTACCGCGCTGGAGGCCGCCAAGCAGGCCGATCTTGCCAAAGATCAATTTCTTGCCAACATCAGCCACGAGCTGCGCACGCCGCTTAACGCCGTCATCGGCCTTTCCGACATGGCCCGGCGCATCAGTCACGATGCGCGGCAGCAGGCTTATCTCGACAAGGTGACCAACGCCGGCAAGACGCTTGCCCTGCTCATCAACGACCTGCTTGATCTGTCGAAAATCGCTGCCGGCCGCATGGAGTTTGAAAGCATTGCCTTCAGCCTGCGTGCGCTGCTCGACAACAGCCTGTCGGTGCTCCGCCACAAGTCGGCAGAAAAAGGCCTGAAGCTCAGTGAGCAGGTCGACGCAGCGGTACCCGATATTCTGCTTGGCGACCCGCTGCGCATCGAGCAAATCCTGCTCAACCTGCTCAGTAACGCGATCAAATTCACTCTGGCCGGGCAGATCGAAGTTCGCGTTGGCGTGCACGCCAGCGAAGCCTCGCGTGTCTGCCTTGCCATTGAAATCGAAGACAGCGGTGTCGGCCTCTCGGAAAGTGCCATGGCCTTGCTCTTCAAGCCCTTCGTTCAGGCCGACGCGAGCATGACGCGCAAATTCGGCGGCACCGGTTTGGGGCTGGCCATCTGCAAATTGCTTACTGAAAAAATGGACGGTGATATTGGCGTCAGCAGCAAGGAAGGGCAGGGCAGCACCTTCCGCGTCACCCTCTGGCTGGCGCTCGGCAAGGCCGCAGATCTGCCGAAGGCCGAAACGCCGGGCGAAGACGTCTCGTTACTGCGCTATCGCGATGCCCGCGTTCTCGTTGTTGAAGACCAGCCGCTCAATCGTGAAATTGTCGAAGCCTTGCTTGGCATAGTCGGCATCGTCCCGCGCGAGGCCAGCAACGGACAGGAGGCTCTGGATCTGCTGACAGAGACGGGGGCCGAAGCCTTCGATCTCATCCTGATGGATATCCAGATGCCGGTGATGGACGGCCTGACCGCCACCCGTGAGTTGCGCAGCAGAGAGGGGTTCCAGGCAATACCCGTCATCGCCATGACCGCACACACCATGGAGCACGAAAAAGAAATCAGCCGGCGGGCCGGCATGAGCGACCACATCGGAAAACCCTTTGATAACGCCAGCTTCTACCGCACGCTGGCCAAATGGATTCCCGCCGAAAAACGCTATCAGCAATTGTCGGGAGCTACTGCGGCAACGACATTGGCGGCGCCGGCTGACAGTCGTCTTACGGCGCTCGTCGATATCGACACGCAGACGGGTATCGGGCGTTTTGGCGGCAAGGAAGAACGCTACATTGGCTGGCTGACACTTTTTGTTGAAGAAGGCCCGGCGTCGGTGGCCGAGATCAGGCAAGTGCTCGCCGGCAGCACCCCGGAGGCTGCCGCCAAGGTCGCCCATGCCTTTAAGGGGCGTGTCGGCATGCTAGGCATGGTCGAGCTGCACCCCGTCGTTTCCGCGCTGGAAACCACCCTGCGCGCAGCCGAGCCGGCTGGTGAGCTGCTGGATCGGGTAGAAGATATCGTCAGACAGACCAGCCGCAATATCAAAACTGCACTTGCTGCCGAGCCATCATGACTGGACATAAACAATATTCCCACAGGGGCCTGCTCCCCGCGCTGCTGGCCATTGTCGGCGTGGCGCTGGTCTACGTCGGAGTGATCGTCAAGAACGATTTTGATCTCAAGCAAAGCGAGATTGAACGCAGCCTGGATGCCTATGCAGACACGACGCTGACGCGTGTCGAAAAACTGTTTTCAGGCTATGAGTCGGTGCTCGGCGCGATTGCCGAAAGCCGCTGCATTTACGCCGCCGATCAGGCGGTTTGCCGTGAGTTTTTCCCGCGGCTGCTGAACCGCTTCCCGGAAGCCGTGAACTTTGCGGCCACCGATCGCGACGGCTATGTTTTTGCCTCGTCGCGGCCGTTCGACCCGCTGGCGATAAAGCCGCCCAATGTGCAGCATTTGCCTTTTTTCAAGGCGCTCGCCTCCGGCCAGCAGCAATACATCATGGACCCGCACGTCGGCCCGGTGTCGGGTGAGCAGATCATCGGCGTTGCGCTTCCCCTGCGTCGGGATAATGGCCGGTTTGCCGGCGTCATTGGCGTCACGATCCGCTTCGAGCAACTTCAGCGTTTGTGGGAGGAGGGTTCAAGCTGGTCATTGCACAGTCTGTTTATTTTTGATCGAAACAACCAGTTGATTTTTTCGTCGGGTACGCTGAAGTCGCGGAGCGGTCTGGCGGCGGAACTTGCCTCTGTGCTGCTCAAGGAAGGCCCGGGCAGTGTCCTCGTCGGCGGCGAACGCCTATTGACCCACACCAGCCTGTTGCGCGCCGGTGAGTGGAAAATCGTCACGCTGGCAGCCGACGGTTCAAGTCTGCACGCGTATTTGTCCGGTAACCCGCTGATATTTACCCTCGCGCTGCCGATTCTCTTGCTGGCGCTACTCGGCTCGCTGATCTACTCGCGCGAGCAGCGGGCGGCGCGGTTGCTGGTCGTCAGCGACGAACGCCTGCGCCGCAGTTATGCTCAGCTCGAAGTCAAAGTTGCCGAACGTACGGCCGATCTGGCCAACAGCGAGCAGCACTGGCGTTTGCTGCTCGATTCAACAGCCGAGGCGATTTATGGCATCGATCTCGATGGCAAATGCACCTTCTGCAATCCGGCGGCGTTGCGCATGCTGGGTGAGCAGAATGCCGGCGCCTTGCTCGGCGTTCAAATGCATGCCCGGACGCACTACCTGAAGCCGGACGGTACGCCGTATCCCGTCGATGAATGCCCGATTGTCGGTGTCCTGACCAGCGGCGAAGAAATCTTTGTCGACGACGAAGATTTCTTCCGTGCCGACGGCAGCGCTTTCCCCGTGCGCTATGGCGCGCATCCCGTCCGCCGTGACGGGATGATCATCGGCGCCGTCGTCACCTTTTCCGATATCAGCGAAAGCCGGCAGAAGGAAAACGAGTACCGCTCGCTGATCCAGGCGTCGATCGACGGTTTCTTTGTCAATGATTTTTCCGGTCGAATCATTGATGCCAATGAGGCGCTATGCCGCATGCTTGGCTATTCGCGCGAAGAGCTGCTGGATATGACCATCTCCGATATCGAGGTGCGCGAGAGCCCGCAGGAAACCGCCAAACACATCCACCAGCTGATCATGAGCGGCAGCCAGCAGTTTCAGTCGCAGCACCGGCGCAAGGACGGGAGCATTATCAACGTCGAGATCAGTGCGCTTTACGTGGCCGCGCTCGGCCAGCGCTTCTTTGTCTTTGTGCGCGACATCTCCGAGCGCGTCCGCCTTGAAGACCAGCTGCATAACCAGCAGGTTCACCTCGAAGTCCTCGTGCAAAAGCGCACCGCCGACCTCGAAAGCGCATTGGAGGCCGCCCAACTCGCCGACCACGCCAAGGACGCCTTCCTCGCCAACGTCAGCCACG
>JBIJCY010000285.1:0-4143 GCA_044344385.1 Rhodocyclaceae bacterium
TCGGCCGCCTTGTCCGGCTCGGCCGGGCCGCTCAGGGCGCGGCTTTGCAGGCGGTCTTTGGCATAGGCCACCGAGTTCTGGTAAGCCACTTCGGTCAAACCAAGACCCTGCATGCCGACGCCGAGACGTGCCGCATTCATCATCACGAACATTGCCTGCAAGCCCTTGTTCGGCTGCCCAAGCAACCAGCCGGCGGCGTTATCAAAGTTCATCACGCAGGTTGAATTGCCGTGAATGCCCATCTTGTGTTCGATCGAACCGCAGGCCACCCCGTTGCGCGCCCCGAGCGAGCCGTCTGCCTGCGGCAGGAACTTGGGCACAGCAAACAGGCTGATACCCTTGGTGCCGGCCGGCGCTCCCGGCAAACGGGCGAGGACCAGATGGACGATGTTCTCGGCCATATCGTGCTCACCGGACGAAATAAATATCTTGGTGCCGCTGATCAGACTGCTGCCGTCGGCCTGCGGTTCGGCTTTGGTGCGCAGGATACCGAGATCGGTGCCGCAATGCGGCTCGGTCAGGCACATCGTACCGGTCCAGTCACCGGAAACCAATTTAGGCAGATAGATTGCCTTCAACTCATCCGAGCCGTGCGCATGAATGCACTCGTAGGCGCCGTGCGACAGGCCGGGATACATGGTCCACGACTGGTTTGACGAGTTGAGCATTTCGTAGAAAGCGTTGTTGAGCACCAGCGGCAGCCCCTGCCCGCCGTATTCCGGATCACAGGAAAGTGCCGGCCAGCCCGCCGCACGGTACTGGTCATAAGCCGCCTTGAAGCCGCTTGGCGTCGTCACGACACCTTTGTCAAAGCCGCAGCCCTCACGGTCACCCACCTGATTGAGCGGGAAAATCACTTCGGCGCAAAATTTGCCGCCCTCCTCCAAAATATGGTCGATCAACTCGCGATTGGTCTCGGCGTGCGCTGGCAACTGGGCGAGACTCTGCTCGACGTTGAGGAGTTCGTGAAGAACAAACTGCATATCGCGCAACGGCGGCTGATACTGTCCCATGCTGTTTTCCTTTTATGTTTATGTGTTGGAAATCCCGGGTTCTGCACATCGCCAACTGCTAAAAGCAGGGCAACCCGCATTCGAATAATTAAAACGAACGTTTGAACGATGCTTGATTTCGACTTTGCTGTCAAGCGCTTCAACACAAAAAACATGGCAAAAGGGAAATCCGGGACGCTTGCAACAGCTGACGGGCGCTGCGTCACAAAGCAACCAGCAGCCCGTCCTCGTCCTTTAGCGTCCCCGCCCGGATCAGATCGTTGACCAGCCAGGCGGCAAGCGCTTCGTCGCTGTAGCCGATATAGCGGGCATTAACGCTCTGACAGAAGCTCAGACTGGCGAGAAAACCAGGCAACTCGGCGCGCGGCAGTTGCCGGCGTTCGAGCATGGCAAAAGCCAGCATAACCTTAAGCGCATGGCGCGCCAGCCGCTCAACGCTTTGCTCGAAGGCGGCGAGGCGCTGGTAAGCGCTTACAAACGCATCATCGACTTCGACGAACGGCGCGCCATGCCCTGGAATCACGACATCAATCGGCAGACGGGCCAACACGTCGAGTGTTTCGCGCGCGGCCTTGAGACCACCCGCATCGTCAGGATGACCGAGCAGTTCAGAAAAAACCACACCGAACCCATCGCGCCACAAGGCATCGCCCGAGATCAGGATACGCCGCTCGTCATTGTAAAAAGCGAGCGCATCCATATCGTGACCAGGAACGGCGATGGCTCGCCAGACAAGGCCGCCAAGCTCGATCTGATCGCCGTCGGCAATCGTTGCGTCATGACGAAAACGTGCCCCCGATTGGCCGAGTGGCGAGAGGAGCAAGGCCTCTTCGTCCCATTCGGCAATCATCGCGTCGATGCCCGAAGGGACGATCACCCGGCAACCGAAAGCGTCGGTCACCGCCGCGTTGCCGCCAATGTGATCGGAATGCGAATGGGTGTTGAACAAACGGGTCAGGCGACGACCATCAAGCGCATGCTCAAGCAATGCGACCGTTTGCGCGGCATGAGTAACATAGCCGCTATCGATCAATGCGGCATTCTCGCCCTCAAGCCCGACAATGTTGTTTGACGAAAGCCAGCCGCGCTCAAGGACCAACAAGCTATCCGGAAGCATCAGGAATGTTCTGCAGAATAGACCGGAGAATCGGGATCGGCCAACAAGGATCGCTCAGGCGGTGATGGCGCCAGCTCGGAGACAACCGCCCCGCCAAAGACCGCCAGTGGTGGCCGACCGCAGCCAAAACAGTAACCGGAATCCGGATCGGTCATACAGATTCCGACACAAAGATATTCGTCTTCAGTCGGAATCATCGAGCACAATCTCCACGGAAATCGTCGCCACAGGGATCGTGTTCGACACGCCGACGATTGACGGCAACCAGAGTGACAAGTTTGTCGTCATTGCTCGCGCGACTCCAGCCGGAAATTTCATCGAGCGTACGAAAACATCCTCGGCATAACCCGGTCATGTCATCCATTTGGCACACGTTGATACAAGGCGACGCCACCGTCGTTTTTACATCCTGATTCACCCGACGCTCCAATAAAAAATCCCATTTATATAAACCTTCCATTTACCCCGTTTTCGGCAAATAATGGAGGACTTACGCAGTCAAATAAAAAGCGTCTTGAGGCCTGGGAGGGGGCAAGACCATGAGTCAGTTGCAGCTCCGCAAGATGTTTTCACCCGCCTCGATTGCCGTGTTCGGCGCAACCGAAGAAACAGGGTCGATCGCTCACGCCTTGCTAAAGAATCTATTAGTCAGTTTTAAAGGCGCGGTGTTCCCGATCAATCCGGGGCTGGAGAGCGTTTTTGACCTCCCTTGCTACGCCAGTCTGGCCGATGTTAGCAAAACGGTAGGGCACGTAGTCGATCTGGCTGCGATTGTTTCGCCGGCAGCGCAAGTCCCAGCCATTATCGAAGCCTGCGGGCTGGCCGGCGTACGCACCGTCGTGCTGTTCTCGGAAGGCTTCCGGGAAGCCGGCTCGGGCGGCGCCCGGATTGAACGAGCCATGCTCGACATGGCGCGGCGTTATAACGTGCGCATCATCGGCCCGCGTTCAATCGGCCTTATCTGCCCGCGCCTGGGCCTCAATCTCACCCCCATCGCCAAGCAGGCACCGATTGGCAACATTGCCTTCATTTCACAGTCGAGCACGTTTTGCGCATCGATCCTCGACTGGTCGTATAACAACGAATTCGGCTTTTCCGCCATCGTCTCATTGGGCAACGCGGCCGATCTCGACTTCGCCGAAGTCGTCGATCATCTGGCGAGCGATTCGAATACTCATTGCATCCTGATTTACATGGAAGGACTACGCAATTCGCGTCGCTTCATGAGCGCCATGCGCGCTGCCGCCCGCATCAAGCCGGTGATTGCCGTAAAGGCCGGCAAGGCGCTCGCCGCTGCTGCGGTGGTGCAGGCGCAAGCCGGTGCCGTCGTCGGCGACGATGACATTTTTGACGCAGCGTTACGACGGGCGGGCGTTGTTCGCGTACAAACCATCGGCGACATGTTCTCCGCTGCACGTGCGCTGACCAGCCCGAAGCGCCCTGCAGGTGATCGACTGGCGATCATCACCAACGGCGGCGGTCCGGCGGTGATGGCGACCGATCTGGCCGTGTCGCTTGGCATCGAAATCCCGACACTTTCTGCCCAGACCATTAGCAAACTGAGCGCCAGCCTGCCGCGCAGCTGGTCGCACGGCAACCCGGTCGACGTGTTATTCGACGCGACGCCGGATCGCTACCGCAGCGCGCTGTCAATCTGCCTTGACGACGAAAGCGTCGATGCCGTGCTGGTCATTTTCGCCCCGAGCACCATGGTCGACCCGGAAGCTGTTGCGCAAGCGGTTCTTGAAGCCGCGGCCAACACCGAGAAACCCGTACTCACCTGCTGGATGGGCGAGATGCAGGTGCGCGGTGCACGCAGCGTTTTCGCCGGCGCAAAAATCCCCACCTTCCGCTCCCCCGAAAATGCAGTTGAAGCATTCGACTACATGGTTTCGTATTTCCGCAGCCAGCATATCCTGCTCGAAGCCCCCGGTTCTTTTTCGCACGACGACGAACCGGACATTGAAAACGCGCGCCTGATCATCGAAGCCGCGCTGGCCGACCGCCGCAAAG
>JBIJCY010000287.1:0-4138 GCA_044344385.1 Rhodocyclaceae bacterium
GGGGATATTGCTGTTTATCTCCCCAAACCGTTGCCCCAACTCACGCACATCGAAAACGAACGAATTTGGATTTTTCTGCTAATTGGCACTGCCGGCACCATGCTTATTCTTACCGTAATTGCCTTGTTGCTTTACGTGCGGGCTAATCGCCAGGCGAAAGAAAACGCGGAAAGTGCCAATCGCGCCAAATCCGAATTTCTGGCGAATATGAGCCATGAAATTCGCACACCAATGAATGGCGTCATTGGAATGGCGAGGCTGTTATTGGATACCAAACTTGACAATCAGCAGCGGGAATTCGCTTACGATATCTCGCTTTCCGGTGAGTCACTATTGGCCATCATCAATGACATTCTTGATCTTTCGAAAATTGAGGCCGGTCGACTCGAATTTGATTTCCATCCGTTTTCTTTAGCTGCTCTGTCTGACGCCGTAGCCTCCTTGCTGAGAATCAGATCGAAGGAAAAAGGAATCGGTTTTTATATCGATGTTGCACCCGAAGTCGGCGTTAATTTTATCGGGGACGGCCTCAGAATTCGTCAGGTTCTGCTGAATCTTGCGGGCAATGCCGTGAAATTCACAGAACGTGGAGAGGTCCGTGTAAAGATATCTCGTACGCTTAATGGATTGCGATTCGAAGTTTTTGATACCGGCATAGGCGTTCCAATAGAAGCGCGTGAGCGGATATTTTTTAACTTTAGCCAGGTAGATGCTTCGACGTCCCGTAAATTTGGAGGTACCGGCCTCGGGCTTGCTATCTCCAAGCGTCTGGTTGAAAGCATGGGCGGGAGCATTGGCGTCCTCAGCACTGAAGGGCAAGGTAGCTGTTTCTGGTTTGAATTGCCGCTAGAGGCTACTACTGCGACGACACTCGATCTGTCGACCACTATTTCGACTCAGCCAATCGAGACAGAGATATCCGAGCCGCATCCTGCGCTACCGTCGCAAGCTTCGGCGTCTAGCGGGACGGAAGTTCAAACAAATACACAGTCACAGCGCCTGTTGCTGGTCGAAGACAACAAGATCAACCAGAGACTTGCGCTTGCGCTTCTTGATCGTCTTGGCTATACGGTTGATCTGGCCGAGAATGGGCGGGAGGCAGTGATGGCTGCGGCCAAGGAGCGTTATGCGCTGATCTTGATGGATATGCAGATGCCGGAAATGGATGGGCTTGAAGCCACTCGCCAGATTCGTTTGCTCGACGGGCAAAATGCGCACGTCCCCATCGTCGCACTAACAGCCAACGCGATGCAGTCTGATCAGGATGCCTGTCGGGATGCGGGCATGAACGATTTCCTGGCAAAACCTTTCAGCCGCGAAATTCTAGCCGTTTGCCTCGCCCGCTGGATAATGCCTGCCCCAGCGAAAACTTCTGGCTAATTTGCAAATATCGGGTTGGCGGATCAGCCTTTGACCACACTTTTTACATTCTTGGTCTGGAAGTCGATGGCGCCGCTTTAGGTCACGTGGATTTCAGTGCGCCAAATTCTTTGTTCAAAGCCGCCTTCTGAGGCGACGAACTAATCGCCGTCAAGATGAATCACACGCACTCCTTGCCCGCGATGAATGCTCATCACAGGATGATTGCCCTGAAGGCGCTGCCGACAATCCTTGAGCTTCTGGCTGAACTCGCTGGCGCCGCAATAGTGCTGGACCTGGCACCGCTGTAGTTACTCACAAGACACTACAAATACTTAAGCGCTATACTCATTGCGGACTGAAAATGTTTTGTGGGGAACCTTGGATAAAGCCAGTCGTTTTTCGCTATAACGGTATTCGCTTCCACTTTTTTTCAAACGAAGGCGATCCGCGAGAACCGATCCACATCCACGCCCAGTGCGGAGAATGTCTGGCAAAAATCTGGATTCAACCCGAACCGAGGTTAGCTGACAACTTCGGATTCTCTCCGACTGATTTACGGGTAATTCTGGAACAGGTCAACAAGCATACGGAAGAAATTGAAAGGGGCTGGAATGAGCACTTTAGCTAAATCAGTCGCATTCGACGATGCGATGATGTGGGTCAGCCTGGCCGATGGCCGCCAACTTGGCGTCCCGCTGGCGTTCTTTCCGCGCCTGTTGCGAGCGGCACCGGAACAGCGTGCCGCCTATGTAATCAGTGGCGGCGGCGCCGGACTGCACTGGGATGCGTTGGATGAGGATATTTCAGTATCGGGTTTGCTGGCCGGCAAGGGAGACATGACGGCGGGGCACCAGCTCGCTGCGTGACCCTCAGAGCTCCGGATTAAACGCAAGTAGGTGGGATCCGGCGGGTAGGGGAAACCCTGCTCTGGATTGCCGTTAATCGGGCCACGTCCCCGATTGCCTTTCCGCCAGCATTGGCTGGCGCAGCGCTGACAGAAATAGACGGAAAGGCGTACTGGCGCGCACAGATTTCAATTCGATGCTGACCCCAATGGCACAATTCGATGCTGACCCCAATGGCACCAATGGCACAATTCGTTACTTCATATTCCCGGAACTTCACAAGTGAAATATCTTGTCCTATTAATAATTTCTGCTCTGCTTGTTATTTCCAATTCACATGCTGCCGTGGAGGGCGCCCCTTTTGTTGTCGATGGGGAGCGAATAGATATTGTTCCACCAACAGGCTGGAGACTGACCTGGATGGCAGGAGATGCCAATGGGGAATATTTTGCCGAATACATCAAGGATGGTGAGGACGCTCGTTCATGGAAGAGTGGCCTACTTTTAATCCGGCGCCTCAAATACCCGTCGGCCGATTTGCTTGAACAAATTGAAAAAGCAAAATCACGGGTTGCCGACATAATGCTGTTGCAGTATGACAACCAAACACAGCAAATGTGTAAGGACAAGTATGTTCCGGCAGCGAAAAGGGTTGGCGAGCTGAGTGGGTTGTATTTCGCTGTCGGCGGATGGTACTGCCGTCTAAATTCAAAAGAGACGCCTTTCGGCGAAGGCTCTTACGTGGCTTTTGTAGAAGGAAAAGGGTTCGTACACTTGGTTCAGTACAGCTGGAGACCCCAGACCGGACAGGATGCCAATTCCTCAGAATGGGGTATCGACCTGAAAACTGGAAAGACATATCTCGATTCAATCGTGTCATCAGTTCTTTGCGATGAGAACAAAAAGACTTGTAAGAACGGCTACGCCAAATGAAATCGAATTCTTACCTTCTTCAACTTCGCACCTTTCAGTCGCTGGACGCTGCGCGATAAGATCTCGCATCGCCCCCTCATTTCGAATGTTGAAGGTCTGCTTTTCAAAAGCTTGACTGGCTGCAACGGGTCGCGAGGGTGAATCCACAAAAATTGGAAGCGGCCGTTCCGACTAAGAGCTATTCAACTGCCGGCAGCAATACGACCAAGCTAAAAATAAACGCCGGATCTCGCGTACCTTTGATTTCCAATCGGCATGTCGTGCCGCATGCCTGCAGTCTGCGCAAACAAGCGCCCTGAAAACAAACTTTTCTGGAGAGTGGCGTATTTATTGCCATGCAGCCCATTCAATGTTGTAGAACGCCTATTGGGGCGGCCTGCAGCGATGGTGCTTGCGCAGCATTACGCTCGCCGAAAAAACGGGCTCGCCGCTTCCGGAGAGCCCGTGCCTGAGGAGCGGCATTAAAAACTACATACTGCGCCGGTACTGCCCGCCCACTTCGTAAAGCGCCGTAGTGATCTGCCCCAGCGAGCAAATGCGTACGGCTTCAACGAGCACGGCGAAGACGTTGCCATTGTCGATGACGGTCTGCTGCAGACGCTCAAGCATGGCACCGGAGGCAGCCGCATTGCGGCTCTGAAAGTCGCGCAGGCGGGTGATCTGTGACTGCTTTTCTTCCTCGGTTGAGCGCGCAAGTTCGATCTCGATCTGCGCATCGCCCTTCGGGTTGCGGAAGGTGTTGACGCCAACGATCGGGAACGAGCCGTCGTGTTTCTTGTGCTCGTAGTAGAGCGACTCTTCCTGGATCTTGCCGCGCTGGTAGCCGGTTTCCATGGCGCCGAGCACGCCGCCGCGTGCGGCGATGGCTTCGAATTCCTTGAGCACGGCTTCTTCGACGAGGTCGGTCAGTTCGTCGATGATGAACGATCCCTGATTCGGGTTCTCGTTCATCGCCAGACCCCACTCGCGGTTGATTACGAGCTGGATGGCCATGGCGC
>JBIJCY010000096.1:0-9663 GCA_044344385.1 Rhodocyclaceae bacterium
TCGTATGGCGCTCGATTTTGTTGTCGAGCGTTTGCGCGGTGAAATCCCGCCGGCGACACCGTTGCAGTTTGCCGAGCAGGTCATCGTCGAGGCCAATCAGGCGATCCATGTTGCGGCCGGCCAGCAGGCCGGGTGCAGTGGCATGGGTACGACGCTGGCGTTGGCATACTTCTACGATAAACGCGTGGCCTTGCTGCATGTCGGCGACTCGCGCATCTACCGCCTGCGTGGTGGCCGGCTCCAGTTGCTTACGCGTGACGATTCTCTGCTGCACGACCAGGTCGAGCTCGGAATGATTACGGCTGAAGATGCCAGCGATTCACACAATCGCCACATGGTGACGCAGGCGCTCGGTATCGGTGCGAACGTGACGGTGCATGCGCAGGAAGAAGATCTGCAGAGCGGTGATGTATTCCTCTTGTGTACTGATGGTCTGAGCGATCTTGTCGAGGAGAGCGATATCGAGCTCATCGTCGATTCGCTGAAAACAAATCTGTCGCTGGCCGCCAGCCATCTGGCCCAGTTGGCCAATGATAACGGCGGTTACGACAACATTACGGTCGCGCTGGTTCGCGTGTGCGATCGCTCGCCCGTCGTCGAACCGTCGGGATGGCTGCGTCGTCTTTTCGGCCGGCTGGCTTTTTAGATCGCGGAGAAAGAACCTTGGCCAAGCTGATATTGACGCTGAACGGTACGGTAATAAACCAGCACTTTATAGACAAGCCGTGTGTCAGCATCGGACGCGGCGTGACTAACGATATCGTCATCGATGACCCTTTGCTCAGCCGCGAGCATGCGCGCATTGTCAGTGTTGGCGAGGATCAGATCGTCGAAGACCTGAAAAGTAGCAACGGTACCAAGGTCAATGGCAGTCCGCTGGTGCGGCAGATTCTGCAGCATTGCGACGTCATCGAACTGGGTAGTCATCATCTGCGCTATATGTGCGCGCGCGTTGCGGCCGATGTCGAACTCGAACGCACCATGCTGATCAAGGCCTTGCCCCGTCACCGCGAACTCGCAGAGGGCGCTCCGGTGGTCAGCGTGCCGGTTGTGCGCGCAGCCAGGGGCCGGCTCCCGGAGGGCAGCGTCAAGGTGCAGGCCGGCTCGGATCAGCATGCGCTCGGCGAAAGCGTTCGCCTGGATCGCGTGGTGAGTACCTTCGGCATTCCTGGTGAGCAACTCATTGTTATTGCCCGGCGGCCGCAAGGTTATTTCGTCACGCACGTTGAAGGTGCGCAGGGCACACGTGTGAATCGGAAGGCGATCGGTTCTGCGCCGTGTGCCTTGTGCGACGGTGATTTGATCGAAGCTGCCGCCTGGCGGCTGGAGTTCCGGCTTGATCCGCTTGTGTCCGGGGCCGGTGTCGACTAGTGCGATGCGGTTTTTCTTCGTGAAATGTTATCCGGCGGCTCTGGCCGCCATTTTCTTATGTCTGCCGCCAGCTCAGGCGGCAGATGTCCCTTTGCTTTCTGCGGTTGATTCTGCCGCGCCGGTGATCGATGCCCAAGCTGGTTTCGAGGCGTTGGCTGCCTTGTCTGGTGAGGCAAAGGCGATGGCCGGGGAGCGCTTGATGGTGCTCGAAGTCGATCTGGGAAACAGTCCCGGGTTTAGTGTCGAGCGTATCGATGGTGCTGTGGAGGTGCGCTATCGGATGTCGTTCAACAACATCGCCGAGGGCTGGAACTGGTATCCGCAGGCTGATCCGCAGAAGGAAGATTATTACCACGCCAAGTTTTTACCGCTCAAGTCGGTGACGGTTGAACGTGGCGAATACGATCAGCAGGACAAGATCGGTGAAACCCAGCGCATGAAAGTGTCGTGGCGCTACGATTACTTCGCTGCTTTCGAGAATCTTTACGACTTTTACCCGCGCACGGTCGATGACGACTCGGGCTTTGTTGTCGTGCTGCCTGCGTCGGCCGCCGGGCAAAAACAGCCGACGGTGCGTATGCTGGCGGTGCTGCGTTTGCGCGATCCCTTGGTTGCCGAGAGCACGACTTTCTGGAAAGCCACGCACGCAAATCCGACCGACTTTACGCTGAAAAAACGCTATCTCGTTGGGCAGTTAGTCGAGGTGTGGTTCCTGGATGCAGCCGGTGGTGGCGTGCTGGCCAAGGTAAAACCGCGCACAGCACCGTAAGCGCCGCGCATCTGCAGTAAATGCGGACTGTTTTTGCTGCCTCTCAGCGGTAAACCAATACCGGAATTTTTGAGTGTGTGAGGACTTTGTTGGTTTCGCTGCCGAGCAGCAAGCCGCTCAATCCTTTGCGCCCGTGTGATGCCATGAAGATCAGATCGCAGCCGGATTGCGTTGCGGCGCTGATGATTGCCTCATACGGGATGTCGCTGGTCAGCGACAGCTTGCTGAACTGCACACCGCCTTCCTGACATAGCTTCTCAACAAAGCCGAGGTTGAGCTGCGCCTGCTGTTCGGCGAGTTCGGCAAATTTTTCCGGTGTCGTCGGGTCAATCAACGCGCCTTCGCCGTAGTAGGTGACGGGATATTCCGGTTTGGCAAAAAAGGCGGTAATGCGTGCGCCGGCGTCCTTGGCGAAAGAAACAGCACGCTTTGAGGTTTCCTGCGACAGCTCAGAACCGTCGGTGGGTACGAGGATGTGCTTGAACATGACCATTTCTCCCTGATTGGATAAAACAACACTAGTTACTTAATCCTACGTCAATATTGACCGAAGTCAAACCACTGACGGTGCTTCAGGTTGAAACTGGACCTTATGAAAATCAGTTTTTTCGGTGCGGCTGGCGAAGTGACGGGTTCCTGCTTTCTGATTGAAAGCGAGGCGGCGTGTTTTCTCGTTGACTGCGGTATGTTTCAGGGTGGCGGCGATGCTTACCCGAAGAATCTGCGTGCGCTGGCTTTTGATGTCCGGCGGCTTGATTTCGTGTTGCTTACGCATGCGCATATCGATCATTCCGGCCTGCTGCCGCGCTTGACGATGCTCGGTTACAAGGGGCCGATTTATACGACGCCGGCAACGATTGATCTGCTGCAGGTGCTGCTGCTCGACAGCGCGCATATTCAGGAAAAGGAAAGCGAGTGGGTTCTGCGCCACCGTCACCGCAAGTCTGTACCGGTGCGCGCCGTGCCGGCCCCTCTGTACACGGTGACGCAAGCGGCGGCCTGTCTGAAGCAGTTGCGTGCTGTGTCTTACGGCGAGCGTTTTTCACCACTGCCGGATGTGCACTGCTGTTTGCGCGATGCCGGGCATATACTCGGTTCAGCGCTTATTGAGTTGTGGCTGGAAGATGGCGGGAAAACCCGCAAACTGGTGTTTTCCGGCGACCTCGGGCAACCCAATCGGCCCGTTCTGCACAATCCTGCTCGAATCGAGGATGCGGACATCTTGTTTGTCGAATCGACTTACGGTAACCGTTTGCATAAAAATCTCGATGAAACGCTCGATGAAATCATCGAAGCTTTCCATTACACGCTGCACAAGAAGCGCGGCAACATCATCATTCCGGCGTTTGCCGTTGGGCGCACGCAGGAGATGCTCTACGTGTTGGCCGATCTCGTGCGTCACGGGCGGATGGCGCCGCTCAAGGTCTATGTTGATTCGCCAATGGCCAGCAAGGCAACTGAAATTACCCTGCGTCATCAATCCTTGTTGTCTGGTGAAACACAGGAGTTGATTTCGTGGCTGGAGCGCAATCCTGAAAAGATGCGTATCGAGTTCGTTGCCGACGTTGAACAGTCGATGCGCCTGAATGATATTCGCCACGGCGCGGTGATTCTCTCGGCGAGCGGCATGTGTGATGCCGGGCGGATCAAATACCATTTGCAGAATAACCTGTCGCATGCCGAGAATTCTGTGCTGATCACCGGCTTCCAGGCCGCTGGCACACTGGGCCGGCGCCTTGTGGATGGGGCGCGGATCGTGCGCATTTTTGGCCAGCAGATTCCGGTGCGCGCCGATATATTTACCATTGGCGGCCTTTCGGCACATGCTGATCAGGCGGCGCTACTTGGTTGGTTGGGGGGATTTCGCAAGCCGCCGCAGCGTACCTTTGTCGTGCACGGTGAGTCGGAAACAGCAGGGATCTTTGCCGAGGTCGTTCGCCAGCGCCTTGGCTGGACGAATGTAGAAGTACCTATCTACAAACAGGCCGTCGTTCTGTAGTATAAGTGAAACCTGATCTATATTTTTAGCGGAGAAAGTCATGACCAGCAATGGTTCTTCGGCGAAGCACCACACAGGTATTGATCTGACAGGCCTCAATGCTGCTGAGGGAATGATGACCTCGTTCCAGCAGCGCGTAGATCCTTTCGGCATGATGACCTCAATGCTCAACGCGCAGGCAGCGTGGCTGATGCATCCGCAGGAAATGTCGCGGGCGATCAGCGCGATGTCCGGCGACGTGCTGGCGCTGCAGACGCACTTGATGCGTCGCGCCATGGGCATGCAGAGCGAGGATGTCATCACACCCAATGCCGACGACGCGCGCTTCTCTGATCCAGTGTGGACCGAGGCGCCGACCTGGGACATCATCAAGGAGACCTACCTCGCGGTGACTCACCGGATCGAGGATATGCTCTTTGAAACGCCCGGCCTTTCCGAACAGGACCGCCGGCGGGCGGCCTTCTGGGTGCGGCAGGGGCTTAACGCGATGGCGCCGAATAATTTCTTTTTTACCAACCCGATTGCCATGCGCAAGTTTGTCGAAACACGGGGTGAGAGTCTGAAAGAAGGCATCAAGCACATGATGCGCGACGCCAAAGCGAAGAATATTCGCATGGTCGAGGCGGATGCTTTTACAGTTGGTGGCGATCTGGCAACAACGCCCGGTCGGGTGGTTTTTCGCAACCGCATGGTCGAGTTGATCCATTACACGCCGACCACCGCCAAGGTGCATAAAACACCGATCGTCATCATCACGCCGTGGATTAACAAGTTCTACATTCTTGACCTGACGCCCAAGAAAAGCATGGTCAAGTACCTCACCGATCAGGGTTACAGTGTTTTCATTACGAGCTGGAAGAATCCGACGGCCGATATGGCCAAGGTCAGCTTTGATGACTACCTGCTTGAAGGCGTCGATCAGGTGGTCGCTGCCGTGTGCAAGCTGTGCAAGGTGCCGCAAGTTCATCTGACGGGTTACTGCATTGGGGGTACGCTGGTCACCACCTACATGGCCTGGGCGACTCGCCACTATGGTGAGAAAAAGATCCCGGTGGCGCACTGGACCTTGTTCACCACGCTGATTGATTTTTCCAAGCCGGGCGATATCGATGTCTTCATCGATGAAGGTGCCATTCGCGCGCTTGAGGAAAAAATGGCGAAAACCGGCTACCTTGCCGGCGACGATATGGCTTCGAGTTTCCGTCTGCTACGCTCGAACAGTCTGGTCTGGCACTACTTCGAGAAGAGTTACCTGTTCGGCGAGCCGCTGCCGGCTTTCGATGTGCTGTTCTGGAATATGGATACGACACGCATGCCGGCGGCCATGCACTCGTTCTACTTGCGTGAAATGTACCTGCACAACAATTTGGTGAAGCGTGATGCGGTGTCCATCGCCGGTGAACCAATCGACCTCGACTGCATCATGCAGCCACTTTACGCGGTGAGCGCCGAAGATGATCACATCGTTCCGTGGCGACAGTCCTACCGCGTACGCAAGCATGTCAATGTCAAGGCACCTGTACGTTTTGTTCTGTCGACTTCGGGGCACATCCTGGGGGTGGTCAATCCGGTAGTCAATCCGCCGAAACGCAGTTTCTGGGTGGGTGATCCCGAGCGCAATGAGCATTTTGAGCACTGGTTTGCGCGTGCCGAGAAGAAGCACGGCTCCTGGTGGGAAGACTGGCTGGCGTGGCTGGCGCCGCAATGCGGGCCGATGGTTGCGCCGCTTGATGTGAGCGCTTCGTCGTATCCCGATCTCGGCGCGGCTCCAGGCTCTTACGTTTTCGAAAAATAGGCGGTTTTTTAAAATGCGGCCGGGCGGTGGTGCACATCCGCCCGGTTGTTTGCTAGAGTGACGTCCTGTTGGCGGTGGTAAGCGCCATTTGCCAGCTGATTCAGGCCAAACCGAGGTGCCATTTGCATGACTGATCAATTGCCTGTCATTCTCAGGAGCGAACCTAAGGGGGCTGCACTGGATCTTCTGCACATCGTGCGCATCAATGAAGAAATCAAAGCGATTGTGGCCGTTGCCTTCAAGATCAACATCATGGCCTTGAACGCCATTTTTCTCTCAAAACGGGCGGGTACTGCAGCACGTGGATTCGGCGTTCTCTCCAACGAGTTACGAACTTTCTCCAGTCAGCTACGCGAAACTATGCTTACACTCAATGCGTTGATTCATGGCTCGGTGGGCGAAGTTTCGGTTTTGTTGCAGGATTCGCGTTACAACGGTGTGCTCAAATCTGCGGCCGCCACTGCGCCGGCGAACAGTCGTTTGCATGCGGTTATGGCGCGCCGTGATCAGCGTACGGTCGAGTACCGCGGCAGACTTTCCAAAGTGCGGCGCTCCTTGCGTTCGTCTGTTGATGATGCCTGTCGTCTGGTCGAATTGGGTGGGGTGCTGGCCAAGTCGGCGAAAATCGAGGCGGCTTACGGTGACGGTTTTTCCGCTTCACTGGCACAAGTGTCCGGCGAGTTTGACGGGGTCGTCGAGGAGATTCGCGTATCGCTCGAGACGCTGCGCAGATCGAACTTCTTCAAAGGTTGACAATGAAAACAACGCAAACCATCTTCCAGAACGGCGATCACAAATGGATCGCCATTGTGCGTGATCCGGCCAAACCAGATTTTCTGGTCGATACCAATGAGTATCTGGTGACCCATGCCGGGCAGGGTATGCTGGTTGATCCGGGTGGTCTGGAGGTTTTTCCGGCGGTTTTTTCGGCGCTGGCAACCGAGTTCGACCCTTCGGCGATTACCGGAATCTTCGCTTCGCATCAGGACCCGGATGTCATCTCTTCGCTGGTCTTGTGGCTTGAATTTAACCCCCAGATGCGCTGTCATCTGAGCTGGCTGTGGAGCAGTTTTATTCCGCATTTTGGCGGCACGGCGGAAACCTTTGCGCCCATCCCCGATGAAGGCATGACGATTTCGCTGGCCGGTTTGCCGCTGCAGGCTGTTCCGGCGCATTACCTGCACTCTTCGGGGAATTTCAATCTTTATGATCGCAGTGCGAAGATTCTTTTTTCGGGCGATGTCGGTGCCGCGCTGCTGCCCGCCGAACAGCAGGGCTTGTTTGTTGAGGATTTCAGTTCCCATATCCGTCACGCTGAGGGCTTTCATCGTCGCTGGATGGGTTCCAATGAGGCAAAGCGCCAATGGTGCGAGCGTGTTTCACAGCTTGATATCGACATGCTTTGTCCGCAGCATGGCGCGATCTACCGGGGTGAAGACGTGAAGCGCTTTATCGACTGGTTCGGCAGCTTGCAGGTTGGCGTGTTGCGCACCTGACGATTGAAGAGGTGGCATTCCATTGACCATTCTTGATGTTGGTCAATGTTTGTTTCGTTTGTTTGCGTTTATAGTTTGGCCTCCACCAAAGGATGCCGATAAAAATGCATAACATCAGAGACTTCATGTCCACCGATCATCGCCGTTGCGACGATATTTTCGTCGACGTTGAGCAGGCAGTAAGCGCCGGCGATTGGGATCGTGCTACCACCGTATACGCGCAGTTCCAGAACGCCGTTCTGCAGCATTTTTCTGCTGAAGAATCCCTGCTCTTTCCCGCGTTTGAAGAGAAGAGCGGTATGTACATGGGGCCGACGCAGGTGATGCGCGGCGAACATGTGCAAATGCGCGAACTGCTCGATGCGGCGCGCGATGCGCTGGTTGCGAAAGATGCCGATGATTATTCGGGGAATGCCGAAACCCTGTTGATCATGATGCAACAGCACAACATGAAGGAAGAGAACATCCTTTATCCGATGTGCGATCAGCATCTCATTGATCAGGTCGACGAGATGCTCCCCCGCTTGCTGCTTGAGCTCAAGAAATAGCCGGGGCTGTTCATGTCGCTAACGAAGGCCGACAAAGTCATAGACGCTCGCGGTCTGGAGCCGCCGGAGCCTTTCGTGCTCACCATGGAAGCACTGGATACCATCGGCCCGGACGAAAAGCTGTTGTTGATTCTCACGCGCGAGCCGCATCCGTTGTTTCGCGCGTTGAAGTTAAATGGCTTTTTGCATCAGGTCGAGCGTACCGCTGCCGGTGATGTTGAAATTCTGATCTGGCGTAATCCCGAGTAATGCAGGGTTTGCTGTCGTTCGAACAGGCGCCGCCGATCAGCGCGCCTTTCCGTTTTTTCATGACGGCGCCGGTGTTCGCCATCCTTGCCGGCTTGCTTCTGCTGTGGAGCGGCCCGGATCTCTTTGCTTCGCGCTGGACCCCTGCGGCATTGGCGCTGACTCACCTGATTACCGCAGGCTTTATGCTGCAGGCGATGCTTGGCGCAATGATGCAGTTGCTGCCGGTGATGGCCGGGGCAAACATGGCACGTCCGCTGCTGGTGGCCGGTGTTGTTCATGCGGCGATTACGCTTGGCGCCTTGTTGTTAGTGGCGGCGTTTTTGACCTATCAACCTTTATTGTTCGGGCTGGCAGTCACCTTCCTCGGGGTGGGCGTGACAGTGTTCGTCGCCGCGGCTGCGCATGCGCTGCACGGCGTCGAGTCGCCCAGTCCGACGATTCGCGGACTCAAGCTGGCGCTGATTGGTCTGGCGGGTACTGTCGGGCTTGGCTTGCTGCTTGCGGTTTCGCTTGGCTGGTCTCTCGGTCTGCCGCTTGTTCAACTCGCCAATATCCATCTGAGCTGGGGGTTTGTCGCCTGGGGGTGCGCGATGCTTGCGACGGTGGGGGCTGTCGCGGTGCCGATGTTCCAGTTGACGCCCGATTATCCGGGCTGGTTCGGGCGCAGCTTTTCGTATGTCGCCCTTGGCGTTGTGTCCTTGTGGACGCTGGCCGATCTGGCCGGCTGGACCGTTTTGTCAATGCTGCTTTCCATACTCGTTGTGCTGACTGCTGCCACCTTTGCGGTGCTTACTCTGAATATTCAGCGGCAAAGCAGGCGGCCTAAACTTGATGTCGTACAAATTTACTGGCGGGTCGCCATGTTCAGCGCACTGGCTGCCTGTGCCTTGTGGCTAGTGGTGCAAGTCACACCGGCGCTGGCCGGCTGGTCGGGCTGGCCGCTGCTGTTTGGCGTGCTGTTGCTGTTTGGGGGTTTCATGTCGGTGATTGTCGGTATGCTCTACAAGATATCGCCTTTCCTCGTCTGGCTGCACCTGCAGAATCTTGGTCGCGGTCGTGTCGTAGCACCGAACATGAAAAAAGTGCTGGCCGAGACGCACATGGAGCGTCAGATGGTTGCGCACTTTGCAGCATTTGCGCTGCTCTTGCTCGCGGTATTCTGGCCGGTTTGGTTTGTCTATCCGGCGGGTGTTGCCTTGATCGTTGCCAATAGCTGGTTGCTGCGTAACCTGCTGTCGGCGCTCGGCGTTTATCGTGCGCATTTGCTCAAGATTGAGGCCGCAGTTTCTGGCGCGGCTTCCAGTCAAGCCGGCCGTCAGTAGTTCCTTATGACTCAATTCTTCACAATTCTTGAGAAGATGTTCGATCAAAAACCTCACCGCAGAGGCGCAGAGGCGGGGAGGGCACCCCCACAAAAAAACGGGTTTTATGGGGTG
>JBIJCY010000278.1:0-4227 GCA_044344385.1 Rhodocyclaceae bacterium
CCCCTGTGTGTCTGGGGGTTCCCCCCCCGCCTCTGCGTCTCTGCGGTAAAGCCCTTTGTTTTTTCGGCTTGTCCGGCTTAGGAGCTTGATGCTCTTCAAGGCAGTTTTCTTTTCTGCGCCGCACCGCGTGATGTTTCTCGCTGGTGCGCTACAGAGCCTGCTTACAGTTGCGCTCTGGAGCGTTGATCTCGGTGCGCGCTATGCAGAGCTCTATGCGCCGCTGGCGTGGCCCTTGCCGCCGCTGTGGATGCATTCGCTGTTGATGATCTACGGACTTTTTTCGTTTTTCGTCTTTGGTTTCCTGATGACCGCGCTGCCCAAATGGGTGGGTGCGTCAGCCCTCACGCAGCGTCAATATCTACCGCCTTTCCTGCTGTTGGTCGCCGGTTGGAGTGCTTTTTATCTGGCGTTGATCGTGCCTGTGCCGCTCCGCTATTCGCTGCTGTTGATTGCTGCCGGCTGGGGCTGGGGTGTTTTCTCACTGGTGCAGGTGGCGCAGCGCGGGGCAAATACCGGCAAACATCACGCGTGGGCGGTGCTCGCCGCACTCGGCACGGGTGTTCCCGGCGTGCTGGCGTTTGCGCTGGGTATCGAACGGAGTGATGCGGGCTGGGTGCGTATCGCCATTGAGCTCGGTGTGTGGTGCTCGGTACTGCCGGTGTTCTTCATTGTCAGCCATCGCATGCTGCCGTTTTTTTCGAGCACGGTGATTCCGCGTTACACGATCTATCGTTCGTTGCCGGTGCTTTGGGTGATGCTTGGCTGTTTTGCTGCGCATGCCCTCGATAGCATTTTTGACCTGCGCAATGTTCTCTGGCCTCTTGACGCGCTGGCTGCCGGGCTGGCTTTTTTTCTGAGCTGGAAATGGCAGGTGCACCGCAGTTTTGTGGCTCCCTTGCTGGCCATGCACCACGTTGCCACGTTGTGGCTGGGGGTCGGGTTGGCTTTGTATGCAGGGCAGGGCGTCTTGGCCGCGTTCGGGTTCGTCTGGGCTGGTCTGGCGCCGCTGCATGCGCTGACCATCGGCTACTTTGCGTCGATGCTTCTCGGCATGGCGACACGCGTTACTCTTGGCCACTCGGGGCGGACGTTGGGTACGGATCGCTGGACCTGGGGGCTTTTCTGGGCGTTTCAGGGAGTCGTTTTTTTGCGACTGGCGGGCGAATTTCTGCACTGGAGCGGCCCCGGGAATCTCATCTGGCTTGCTTCGCTTGGCTGGCTGCTGGTATTCGGTCTGTGGTGCCGTGTTCACCTGCCGTTCTATTTGAAACCGCGTCCTGATGGGGAAGCTGGATGATCCTTATAGCGCTGAAACACTTTCACGTGACCTGCGTCGTGCTGAGCGGGTTGGGGTTTGTCGTGCGCGGATTCTGGATGCTGCGCGATTCACCGATGCTGCAAGCTCGCTGGGTCAAAGTTGCGCCGCATGTGATCGATACGCTGTTGCTGGGCAGCGCGATCAGCATGGCGGTGATCAGTGCCCAGTATCCGTTTGCGCTTGATTGGCTGACCGCTAAACTGGCGGGTCTGCTGGTTTATATCCTGTGCGGCGCGATGGCGCTCAAACGAGGGCGGACCAAGGCGCAGCGTGCCGTGTATTTTGCTGTCGCGATGCTCGCCTTCGCTTACATCGTATCGGTCGCGCTGACGCGTAATCCGCGTGGGTTTTTGAGCTTGTTATTCTGAGTTAGATGTTGCTACTCACGCTCGTGCGTCATCAGCTTTTTCAGACCTTCTGTGCTGAGAATGCGGATGTGCTTCTGCTGTACGGTAATCAACCCGTCTTCGTGAAAACGTGAGAAGGCGCGGCTGACTGTTTCAAGTTTTAGGCCGAGGTAGCTGCCGATCTCCTCGCGCGTCATGCGCAGGTTGAATTCGGCCGGCGAGTAGCCGCGTGCCGTGAAGCGCTGTGAGAGATTGAGCAGGAAGGCGGCGAGCCGTTCTTCGGCGCGCATCATGCCGAGCAGCATCATGACGCCGTGGTCACGCACGATCTCGCGGCTCATGACCTTGTGGAAATGGTGCTGCAGCGTGTGTATTTCGCGCGACAGGCCTTCCAGGTGAGTGAAGGGGATGGTGCATATTTCGCTGTCTTCAAGCGCGACGGCATTGCAGGTGTGCGCTTCGCTGCTGATACCGTCAAGGCCAAGCAATTCGCCGGTCATCTGGAAGCCGGTGACCTGATCGCGGCCGTCTGCAGCGAGTACATCGGTTTTGAAAAAACCGCTGCGAATCGCGTAGATCGCACTGAAAGGCTGGCCGGACTGATACAGATGCTCGCCACGCTTCAGACGCTTGCGTGCCGAAACCAGCTCGTCGAGCCGGGTCAGTTCGAGCGCACTCAGGCCGAGCGGCAGGCACAGTTCACGAAGGTTGCAGTTCGAGCAGGCGGTCTTGACCAGTTCAAGCGTAAATTTGGCTGTCGAGCTGTGCGGGGGCATTTTTTTCCTTAACCTATGCAAAGCAGTCGTGGCGTTTGATCCATGTCAACGTGACATTTTACTGCAAGCCGGATAATCCGCGCATTCTCCAGTGCCTTGTCAAAATGAAATCAGTCGAAGCAAACGTTGTTTTTGACCCGCAAATAATCCGTCGTTTCGATGTCAACGGTCCACGTTACACGTCGTATCCGACGGCGGATCGTTTTGTCGAGGCTTTTGATGCGGATGCGTACAAACTCTGGCTTGGAAAACGAAACATCGGCGCAATCAGCCGACAGCTCTCATTATACTTCCACATCCCCTTCTGCAACACCATCTGCTATTACTGCGCCTGTAACAAAATCATTACAAAAGATCACGGCCGTTCGGGCAAGTATCTGAAATATCTGGCAAAAGAGCTTGCGCTGCAGAGCGGCTATCTGGAAGGTGACGATCATGAAGTCGCCCAGTTGCACTGGGGTGGCGGCACGCCGACCTTCCTTTCGCACGATGAGATGCGTCAGTTGATGGGTGAGACGCGCAAGCATTTCAGGCTGATTGAGGACGGTGAGTATTCAATTGAGGTCGATCCGCGCAAGGTCGATCGGGCCACTGTCGAGTTGCTTGGCGAGCTTGGTTTCAACCGCATGAGCGTCGGTGTGCAGGATTTTGACGAAAGCGTGCAGCGGGCGGTTAATCGCATCCAGAGCGAGGAAGAGACCTTTGGCGTGATCGACGCGGCGCGTGCCAATGGTTTCAAGTCGATCAGCGTTGATCTGATCTACGGCCTGCCGAAGCAGACGGTGATCGGTTTCAACCGGACGCTGGATCGTGTCATTTCAGCCAGCCCGGATCGCCTGTCGATCTACAACTATGCGCATTTGCCCAGCCTGTTCAAGCCGCAACGGCGCATCCTCGAATCGGATATGCCGAGTGCCGATTCGCGTCTGCAAATCCTCTCGCTGGCAATTCGCAAGCTGACCGAGGCGGGCTATGTCTATATCGGCATGGATCACTTTGCCAAACCCGACGATGAGCTTGCCGTGGCACAGCGTCAAGGGCGTTTGCACCGCAACTTTCAAGGTTACTCGACGCATGCGGACTGCGATCTGCTGGCGTTCGGCATTTCGTCGATCGGCAAGGTCGGGCCGACCTACAGCCAGAACGTCAAAACGCTCGACGAGTATTACGACCGGCTTGATAACGACATTCTGCCCGTCTATCGCGGCATCGAGCTGAATGCCGACGATATCCTGCGCCGCGCGATTATTCAGGCGCTGATGTGCCACTTTGAACTGTCGCTCGAATCGATTGAGATCGCCCACCTGATCGACTTCAAGCAGTATTTTGCGGTCGAACTGGCGGATCTGAAGGAGTTGGAGCAGGGCGGTCTGGTTCGCATCGACGACAAATGGATTACCGTGCTGCCCGCCGGTCGCATGCTGGTACGCGCCATTTCGATGGTTTTCGACAAATACCTGCGCGCCGACCGGCAACGTACGCGGTACTCGAAGGTTATTTGATCGGCTGCGCGGCGGTGGAGAATTCTTAAACACCTACCACAGAGACACGGAGGCACAGAGGAAACACAGAGAAAACCAGTCGCTATAAAAGGTTTTCTCTGTGAAATCTGCGCGCAGCCTGGCCTTGGGCCACTGTGCCTCTGTGTCTCTGTGGTGGATTCTTGATTTTTTGAAAAGAGGCGTTTGTTCCAGCTGTCGTAGAATCCTGCTTTCCCCTCACCTTGCTGAAGGCTTATGCCTGAATTTTCAGCCTCCGGTTATTTCGCCCTGTTCCTGATCGGCCT
>JBIJCY010000290.1:0-4062 GCA_044344385.1 Rhodocyclaceae bacterium
CCCTGCTCGGCGAACAGGATCTGTCGCCGGCCGAACGTGAGGACAAACGCGTGCTCAGCGATTTCAAACGTTTCAACTATTTCTCCGCCGGCTGGGTGGCGCATGCCGCCGATGATCCGACAGTCATCGGCGATGCCCGCTATTCACTGCGCACCGATAGTTTTGAGCCGATCTGGGGGGTGCGTTTTCATCCCGGCAGTGCCAGACCGACGGAGTGGGTCGACCGCACCATCAGAAACCGCATCCCGATGCGTGAGCTATGGCATGAAATCAGCGGCGACGCGCCAGGCTACCGTGCCATTGATGAACAAAGGCGCCACTGATGCGGCCTGCGTAGCGCGACATCAAAAAATATCCTTAAGCACCTTTTAAGACTTGCTCTGCACAATACGGGTTCAGTCCGGCGTCCCGGCGACTCAGGAGCAAGCAGCAATGAACTGGAAGAACACCACGGAACGGTATGGCACAATTTCAATCGCTTTGCACTGGCTGATGCTACTGCTGTTTATTGCTGTCTATGCCTGCATTGAATTGAGCGGCAGTTTCCCCAAAGGCAGTGATTCTCGTGCACTGATGAAAACCCTGCACTTCAGCTTCGGCCTGCTGGTATTTTTCATGGTCTGGCTGCGACTGGCGGTGCGCGTCTTGTCGCCGACGCCACGCCTTGAGTCAGGCACACCTTCAAGACAGCAGCGCTTTGCCAAACTGGCTCATGCCGCGCTTTATGCGTTGATGATCGCCATGCCGGTGGCCGGCTGGCTGGCGCTTAGTGCCGCCGGCAAACCAATCCCCTTCTTTGGTCTGGAATTTTCAGCGCTAATCGGCGAAAGCGCCAATCTCGCCAAGCCAATCAAGAAAATACACGAGACGGTTGGCAACGTCGCTTATCTATTGATTGGCCTGCACGCCGCAGTTGCCTTGTTTCATCACTATGTGCGACGCGATAACACGCTGCTTAAAATACTGCCGAAGCGTGCCTGAGCTTATTTTTTCAGACTGTCACGAATTTCGCGCAGCAACAGCACGTCTTCACCCGTTTCTGCCGGTGCCGGCGCCTCTGCCGGCGGCGCATCCTTCTTCAGTCGATTGACCTGCTTGATCATCATGAAAATGATGAAGGCCAGGATGATGAAGTTGACCAGAATAGTGATAAAGCTGCCGTAAGCAAACACCGGAACCTGCGCTTTTTTCAAGGCATCGAGCGTTTGTGCCGTGCCGGGCGGCACAGAACCAAGCACAAAAAACATACCGGAAAAATCAAGCCTGCCACCCAGAATCCAGGCAATGATCGGCATGATCAGATCGGCAACAACCGAATCGACAATCTTGCCAAACGCCGCGCCGATGATCACGCCCACAGCGAGATCCATGACGTTGCCCTTGATCGCAAATTCCTTGAACTCCTGCACCATGCTCATAGCGTTTCCTTGAATGATTTTGGGGGAAAACCAGATTATATGGGTGATGCCAACGGATTGTGAAGCCGGATCAAACCTGCCGCAGCTTCTCGCCCGCGGCGGCCAGGGTTGCCTCCTGCTTGGCGAAACAGAAGCGAACCACACGGTCATCATGGCCATCGTGATAGAACGCCGAAACCGGAATCACCGCAACACCCACTTCGCGCGTCATCCACTGGGCAAACTCGCGATCGGGCATATCCGAAATGGCGGTGTAGCGCGCCAGCTGAAAATATGTGCCGTGACAGGGCAGTAATTCAAAGCGCGAGCCGGTCAGCTGGTTGCGGAAGAAATCGCGCTTCTGCTCATAAAACGCCGCCAGCCCCATATGACGCGAAGCATCCTGCATATAGTCGGCAATGCCGATCTGACACGGCGTGTTCACCGTGAATACGTTGAACTGATGCACCTTGCGGAACTCGCTCATCAACTCGCGCGCAGCGAGCACGTAACCGATCTTCCAGCCGGTGATGTGGTACGTCTTGCCAAATGACGAGACGACAATACTACGTGCAGCAAGCTCCGGAAAACGGGCTACGCTCTCATGCCGCGCACCGTCGAACAGGATGTGCTCATACACCTCGTCGGAGAGCACGATGACCTCACTATCGCGCGTCAGGTCGGCGAGCGCGGCCAGATCAGCCGCATCGAGCAGGCTGCCGGTCGGGTTGTGCGGCGAGTTGATAATGATCATGCGTGTGCGCTTCGTCAGCAACGAGCGCACCTGATCCCAGTCAGGCTTGTAGTCGGGATAGTTGAGCTGCGCGTAGACCGCCGTGCCGCCAACCGTTTCAATCGCCGGCACATAGCTGTCATAAACCGGCTCAAAGACGATTACCTCGTCGCCCGGCCGTACGAAAGCAGCAATCGCAGTAAAAATGGCCTGCGTAGCGCCCGCTGTGACGGTAATCTCCTGATCGGCATCGTAGCGCGCGCCGTACAACGCCTCGACCTTGCCGGCAATCGCTGTGCGCAATTCAGGCATACCGCTCATCGGCGGATACTGATTACGGCCCGCCTGCATGGCACGGAACGTGGCCTCAAACAACGAGGCATCCGCCTGAAAATCAGGGAAGCCCTGCGACAGATTAATCGCCCCGCAATCCACCGCGAGTTTGGACATCACCGTGAAGATGGTGGTGCCGATTTTCGACAGCTCCGGGCGCGGCGTAAACTTGTGACTTTCCATACGGATTTCTGAAACAGCCATTCAGTCAGTGCAAGTTTAGAAAACGTGTCGCGGTATCGAGATCGCCGTAGGTCGTGCTGCGATAAAGCGCCGAAACAAATTTCCGCCAGACGATATCAGGCTCGCCCAGACGGAAACCATAGATCCCATTGGAGCCATTGCTCTTTTCGCGCAGTGCAAGGGCGCGGAAGTGCGAAATATCGGCAGGCCCCAGCTCAATGGTTGTGTCACACCAGATATTGAGTGGCAGCGGATGGTGCGCACGTACCTGGAACCCGTAGCGGGACACCTCGACCACCTCGATCGAGATGTTTTCCTCATTGCCATCAGGCGATCGGAAAGAGATTCTCGCCGGGCACTTCACCGAGAATCGCTGATGCCGACGCACCGGCACATCATCCGAATTTGCCGTAAGAACGGGCAGGACCGCCTGATATTCCGGCAGGTCGTAGATCGTATGAAGCAACGCTTTTTTGCGCTCGCTCAGACTATCAAAAACTTTCGTCCGAACATTGAAAAAGTGATCAATCAGTTCAGGCGTCAGCACCGGATCATTGGTCGTGAAAAAACGGCGATTCGGAAACTGAATATTGGGCAATTTGACCTGGGTGAAATAGGCGTAGAGATTACGGCGTGGCGGTTTCGACGAATAGTGCTTCCGGAAAACCTCCAGCGCCTCCTTGAGGTCCAGCGTGGCACCAATCGCCGGGGCGCCATTGACAAAGTCGTAGCTCTCGACCATGGTCGCCGTCAAGCGCTTGAAAAACAGCAGCGACTCGTACATCTCTATATGACTGGGATTGACGGCAATGACCAGATGACGGGTATCGAAAAATGTCGTGCAATACTCGTACATGAACTTCATCAGCGGGAACAGAATGCTGCCGCCCGTTTTCCGGAACTTCCGATGCACAGCAAGGGCTGATACTTCGGCAATGTGGCCTTCCTTCTCACGCACCGCGCTTAAATCGAAAATACGCTGCAAAGGCACGCCCAGCGCGCTTTCGCGAATCAGCGAAATGGTACCAACCACCTGACCGTCATATTTGGCGCAAAGAGTAGTCGTAGTGGGCAATGCATGATAAATCGTCACGCGCATGCCAGACGGGTCAGGCTTCATGAAGCCGCTATCAACGTAGGCGTCGTGCAACACCGCGAAACAGGCTTCAAGCTCCTCTTTTGTTTCGGCAATTTTCAGCACCAACCGCCCGCTCGGCGCCGGGTTGCAGTCGGCAAACGAACGAAAAACCTCAAACCGCTGATTGCGCGGCAACCAGGAAATCAGCTTTCTCGCAACTTCATGCAGAAATTTTCGTGTAAGTGAGCGAACTCTCTTAAACATCGTGTCGCCCTCCAATTAAGTAATCGCTTTTATGATACTACGCTCATGCTGAAAGCAAAGGAGATGGCTAAACC
>JBIJCY010000291.1:0-4051 GCA_044344385.1 Rhodocyclaceae bacterium
GCGATGACAAGCCCGCCCGGGATCATGCCGAGCAAGCTGCCGATGATGAAGTCGCCAAGCCTGATGTGCGTACTGCCGGCGATCATGTTGACGATGGCAAAGGGCGCAATCGGGATCATGCGAATGGCGATCACCGAAAGGATGCCGCGTTTTCCCAATCGTGAACTCAGCAGGTTTGCGCGTTCGCCGGCCAGGCGACAAAGCGCGTCGTGCCCAAGGTGACTGCCGATTCCGTAGCTGATCACTGCGCCCAGGCAAGCGCCGCTCAGTGCGTACGCCAAACCGAGCCATGGGCCGAAGGCAATTGCCGATACCAGAAGAATGACCGACAGCGGAATTGCCGCAACACTGGCCAGAGAGATCCCGGCCAGCGCAGTCAGCGGGCCGAAGCTGGCACCAAGGTGGCGAAGTCTGCCAACCAGTAATTGAACATCGAGCCACTCGTTTAGCGAAGTCATGCGCCAGGCCAGGGTGAGACCGAGGAGAGCAAACGCCAGTGCGATGAGAAGCACGGCCTTCCTTTTGAGTGAGATCTCGGTGGTTTCAGGTGTCATGCCGGGTCTGCGTCCTTGCTCCCCTGCTGTTCTGTGAGGAGCCCTTTGATGATCGTCGCCAGCGAGCCAATATTTTCAGCCTCGAAGATCGAGCCGTGCATGCCCGGCATCCGGATTTCGTGCATCGTCTGGCGCATGATTTTTTTCCACGGGCGGAATAGCCAGCGGTCCCAGTTGGCAAGGCCGGTCGATTTGAGCAGAACGACCGGTCCGTCGTATTCGCCCGGATGGTAGTCAGCCATTGCGTGGATTTGTGCCACGAGGCCGGGGTCACTGAACATGGCACCAAGGTGCCGCCCGTTCATGCTGAGTTCCTGAAAATAGAGATGACGCGCAGTCCAGCCCAGTGCGCGCCAAAAAAATGCGCCGCGCAACAGACGGCCGGGGTAGACGGTATCAACGAGAATGACCCCGGGGAGATGCATGCCACGTTGCTGCAGGGCGCGCGCGGCCTCCAGGGCAGCGATGCCACCCACGGAAAAGCCGGCTAAAAAACCGGGTCGGCCACAGGTTTGGATCTGCTGTGCATAAAGCTTTGCGAGTTGCTCAATGCTGTCGATGGCGGCTGTGCCCGGAGGTTGCAGCATGTAGAAGTCGCAAACATCCCCCAGCGAGTCAGCCAGCGCCTGAAAGCGCATCAGGTCGCCATGCCCTGAGGCCGCGAGGTAGAGCGGGATTTTTCCCGAGTGCCGGTTGAGCGCCAGCATCAACTCAGCGTCAACCTCTGGATCACCCAGCGCGACGGCCAGTTGTGCAATGCTCGGGTGCTCGGTCAGCCGATAGAGCGATACCTTGTGCCCGAGCAATTGCTCGATGCCGGCCAGGATGTCGATGGCCGCGAGAGAGTCGCCACCGACATCGAAAAAATTGTCATGAACGCCGATGTCTTGTCGATTGAGGGCTTTTTCCCACAGTGCCAATAAGGCACACTCGAGGCGCCCGAGCGGTGGTCGTGAAATCTGCGCACACACCAAATGCTGTGGCGCCGGTAATGCCTGATAGTCAATTTTTCCGGTTGCAGAGATTGGTAGTTCAGGGAGGGTGCTGATTCCTGCTGGCAGCATGTAGTCGGGCAAGCGCGCTGCCAGTGAATCGCGCAAAAGGTGCTGCGGTTCATTGCTTGCGCCGGCCACCCAGGCGTAGATGACTTGCCGGCCATTGAGCTCAACAAGCTTGACCGCAGCCTGGCGCACGCTTGCCACCGCCAGCAGAGCGGCTTCGATTTCGCCGAGTTCAACCCGGTAACCGCGTAATTTGATCTGCCGGTCAACACGGCCCTGAAAGTGCAGGTTGCCGTCTGCGTCAAGCCAGCCGCGGTCTCCCGTACGGTACATGCGCTGTCCGGGGCAGAAGGGGTCGGCGCGAAAAGCGTCGGTATTGAGTTCCGGGCGGTTCAAATAGCCGCGCGCGATGGCGCCACCGGCAATAAATACTTCGCCGACGACACCAAATGGCAGGAGCCGGCTTTGTGCATCAAGAACGTAGATACGCGACTCGGCGACCGGGAAGCCAACCGGCAGCGCGGCATCACCGGGGAGGTTCAGGCACGGCCAGGCCGTTGCGAAGATCGCCGTTTCGGTGGGGCCATACACGTTGTAAAGACGCGCGCCGGTTTCTGCGATAAAGCGTCGCGCCAGATCGGGGGGGAGCACCTCGCCACCACAGCAGGCGACGCGCAGACGCAAGTCCGGTCGGCCACCGGCAGAGTCGGCGAGACCGCGTACGGTGGCGGGGGTCAGCGCCATGATGGTGACGCCATGCGCGATGGCAAAATCCCCCAGCGCTTCAGGCAACAGTCGCCCGGCGGGTGGCAGGGCAATACTCGCACCGTGGCTGAGCGGCAACATGATTTCGATCAGCGAAGGATCGAAAGTGAGTTGGGTGATTTGCCCGGTTCGGTCAGGGGGTTGAACGCCCCAGGCTTGCGCCAGCCAGTCAAGTCGTAACGAGAGCGTTGCATGTTCGACCATGACGCCTTTGGGGCGTCCGGTAGAACCCGACGTAAACAGGACGTAGGCAAGCGCGCTTGCTGGAGCCTCGTGGGGCGTGAAGTCGCCAGGTTGGGCATTGCTGAAATCGACCGAATCGTCGACCGCGATGGTTTGGGCGTGCAAGGCGCCGAGCCGAGGACGATTGGCTTCCTGAATCAACAGCGCCAGCGCAGCGCTATCGGCAAGAATGTTTTCGAGGCGGGCCAGAGGGGCATCGATATCGAGTGGCAGAAAGGCCGCGCCGGCCTTCGCGATGCCGAGTAGGGCGGCGATCATTTCAGGCGAGCGTTCAAGAGCCAGCGCAACAATTTTGTCGCTTTCGGCGCCTAGTGCACGAAGCTTGTGCGCGATTCGGTCAGCCTGCGCATTCAGCGTGCCGTAGTCCATTTCCCCGTTTTCCCAGATCAGGGCGATGGCCTGCGGGCTGTGTCGGGCGTGCTGCTCGAACTGCATAAACCAGGGGGCTGGTGATGCTTGGCGGCAAGGCGTCTGGAAGGTTCCGTTGAGTAGCGCAAGGCGCTCATCAGGCGGCAGGATTTCGATCGATTCAACCGGTGATTCCGTTGCGTCAAGAATCGCCATCATCAAATAAACCAGACGTCGCCCCAGATAGGCAACCTCCGCTTGCCCAAAACACGCAGCACTTGCTTCGAGCGTCAGTTCCACATCCTGATCAGTCTGGAACTCGCACAGCGTAATGCCAAGGGGGTATCGTGCCAGACCTGAAAAAACCTGGCGGGCGCCCATGGAAACGGCTGTGTTTCCAAACTGCAGGTCGTAATCCTGTCTCTCGAATGAGAAGAGTACGTCGAACAGGCTGTCGCGTTTCAGGCGGATGGCCTGCAGGCGTTTGCCCAATTCGCTCAGTGGATAACGTTGATGCCGCACAGCTGCACGTAATGCGGTGTTTACGGCAACGATCAGTTGCGCAACGGTCATTTCCGGTCTGACCTGCAAGAGCAGCGGGAAAACGCCGACAAACATGCCAAAGGTGTTCTTGAAGCGCTTGCCGCCGCGGTTGATGCTGGGGATGCCGATCACCACTTCCTGACGCCCCTGGCTGCGCGCAAAGTAGAGTGCCATGACGGCCAGCATATAGGTGAAGGGCGTCGCTCCCAGTGCGCCAACGCGCGCGCTTAGCGCGTCGTAATCTCCCTTAGGGACGGGCAAGGTGACAGAAAGCGCCGGGCTGACGCCGGATCTTTCCGGCGGCAGGTGGCGGCGTTCGAAGAGCGGTTCGGGGAGGGTCGGCAAAACGCCTTGCCAGAATGCAGCGTCATTCTCGAATGATTTCGATGCGCGGTATTCCAGCGACTCTTCAATGAATTTCAGATAGCCCGCATCGTTGGCGGGGGGCGGCGCGACGTCGGCAAGACGTGCATTGTAGAGCTCGACCCAGCGCCGCATCACCTGCGAGGTTCCCCAGCCATCCATCACCAGGTGATGAAACTGGATTGAAAGCCAATTCGACGCATCGCTAAAACGTAGCAAGGCGAATCGCCAAGG
>JBIJCY010000292.1:0-4034 GCA_044344385.1 Rhodocyclaceae bacterium
CGCAGGCAATCATCGACGCCTGCAAGGAAGTCGGCCCGGCGCTGTTCTTCTCTCTGCTGATTATCACCGTCTCCTTCCTGCCGGTATTCACGCTCGAAGCGCAGGAGGGCCGTCTCTTCGCGCCGCTGGCATGGACCAAGACCTTCGCCATGGCCGGCGCCGCCTTTCTGTCGATCACGCTGGTGCCGGTGCTGATGCTGCTTTTCGTGCGCGGCAAGATTCTGCCGGAAGCGAAGAATCCGGTGAATCGGGCGCTCATCGCGTTCTACCGGCCGGTCATTGCAACGGTGATGAACTGGAAAAAAACGACGATTGCTGTTGCGTTATTGGCGCTGGCCGTTAGCCTCTATCCGGCAAGCCGTCTCGGTAGCGAGTTCATGCCGACGCTCAACGAGGGCACGCTGTTCTACATGCCGACGACGCTGCCCGGCCTCTCGGTCACCAAGGCCGCCGAACTGTTGCAGACGCAGGACAAGATCATCAAGAGCTTCCCCGAGGTCGCTTCGGTATTCGGCAAGGCCGGCCGTGCGCAAAGCGCCACCGATCCTGCACCGCTTGAAATGTTCGAGACGATCATCAACCTCAAGCCGGAGTCGGAATGGCGGGCGGGTCTGACCATCGACAAGCTGATCGCCGAGATGGACAAGGCGCTGCAACTGCCCGGCGTCGCCAATTCATGGACGATGCCGATCAAGGCGCGTATCGACATGCTATCGACCGGCATCCGCACGCCGATCGGCATTAAGGTGTTCGGCAAGGATCTCGACGGCATGGAGCGCGTTGCGCGGCAGATCGAGGCGGTGGTGAAGAAAGTTCCGGGAACGACCAGCGCCTACGCCGAACGCATCACCGGCGGCTTCTACCTCAACATCGAGCCGCAGCGCGAGCAGCTGGCGCGCTACGGGCTGGGCATTGGCGAGCTGCAGGAAGTGATCGCGACGGCCTTGGGTGGTGAGACGGTGACGACCACCGTCGAGGGTCGCGAGCGATTCGGCGTGTCGGTGCGCTACCCGCGCGAGCTACGCGCTGATCCGCAGACGATTGCGCAGGTACTGGTGCCGACGCCCGACGGCGCGATGATCCCGCTCGGCCAGCTGGCCAAGATCGAGATTGCCAAGGGCGCGCCGAGCATCCGCACCGAGAACGCCTTGCTTTCGGCCTACATCTACGTCGATATCCGCGAGCGCGACATCGGCAGTTACGTCCGCGATGCGCAAAAAGCCGTAAGCGAGCAGGTCAAATTCCCGCCCGGCTACTACGCCACATGGAGCGGCCAGTTCGAGTATATGGAGCGCGCCGCCGCAAAGATGAAAGTCGTCATCCCGCTCACGCTGGCGATCATCTTCGTCCTCCTTTATCTGAACTTCAGGCGCCTCACCGAAACGCTGATCGTCATGCTCTCGGTGCCCTTCTCGCTGGTCGGCGGCGTCTGGCTGATGTGGCTGCTCGGCTACAACTTCAGCGTTGCCGTCGCCGTCGGCTTCATCGCGCTGGCCGGCGTCGCGGCGGAGACCGGCGTCATCATGCTGATCTACCTCGACCACGCCCTCGAAGCGCGCCGTGCACAACGTGCCGCCGCCGGGCAGGCGCTGCAGCCCGGTGATCTCTACGCGGCGGTGATGGAAGGGGCGGTGGAACGTGTGCGGCCGAAGATGATGACGGTGGTGGCGATCATGGCCGGCCTGCTACCGATCATGTGGAGCCACGGCACCGGCTCGGAAGTGATGAGTCGCATCGCCGCGCCGATGATCGGCGGCATGATCTCATCGACGGTGCTGACGCTGGTGGTGATTCCGGCGATCTATGCCTTGATCAAGGAGCGCAGTCTGTTCCGGAAGGGAATCGTGGCATGATCGAAATCATTCCCAACCTGCATCCGCTGGCGGTGCACTTCCCGATTGCGCTGGCGGTTGTTGCGCTTACTTTCCAGACCGCTGCGCGCCTGTTCGTATCGCATCGCTGGGCGCCGCAGTGGGCCATCGTCGGCCACTGGTCATTGTGGTTGGCCGCGCTCACCGGCGCGCTTGCGGCATTCTTCGGCTGGCAAGCATTCAACAGTATCGAACACGATGGCGCCGGGCATGCCGCCATGCTCACGCACCGTGCCTGGGCCGTGCCGAGTGCTATCGCCCTGCTCGTGCTCGCTGCGTGGGATGTCTGGCGCCAGTCGGCTGAGCGCGTCAATCCCTGGGGGTTTGTCGCGCTGCTCGCCGTCGTCGTTGCTGCGTTAGGCGCAACCGCGTGGCACGGTGCCGAGCTGGTTTATCGGCATGGGCTGGGCGTGATTCAGCCGCCACGCCTCGAAAGTCCCCGGGACGCCGTGCTCACCCCGGCTGCCCCGGAATCTGTTTCGGTAACGCCGGCGGTTGAAGCGCCAGTGGCACCGGCGGCAAAGCACGCGCACCGGCACCGCGACGGGGCGCTGCATGCGCATTGATGCCTGCCTGATTTGTGAAGAATGGCGTATTCGTTGCTCTGCAGGCTTGTTTCTGGTGTAGATCGCCAGTCTGCACGGCCTGCGGAAGGGGTTCGTTGTTGCATAAGTAGATGCTTCGGCGCATCGGTCGGAGCGGTTGTTGTCTTTGTGAATTTGACGATGGATAACGGCTAAGTCGTGATTGAAGTTCGGAGTGTGATATGACGACGGGTAGGAGCCGGCCATGACAGGACCCTCGCTGTTAGATTTCTTTTCATCCGGTTTGGGTGTCCCCGCTGGAATTTTCAGCCATGCGCACAACTCCGTGTCGCAACACGCGCATTGACACAACGGGAAACCGAGTGCCGAAATTGTGCCTATCCGATCTGCACTTCCATCATGGGAAAAGCAATCCATACCTCTTACGGTCAAAGGTTTGTCGGGAAGCAGAGAAATTTTGAACGATCGGGATGCGTCGGCGTGAAGGTGTTTCTGGATACCCCGGCTTTCGCGAAGCGTTATGTTGCCGAGCAGGGGACAGACAAGATAACGGCGTTATGCCAGCAGGCAGACAGTCTCGTCGTGAGTGTTATTTGCCTACCGGAACTGATCTCTACATTGTCCCGCCTCGTACGGGAAAAGAGGCTTTCCAAAGCGGATTGGCGGAAATTGAAAGGTGACACGGTGGCAGATCGGGCAATCCAGACCGCCTCAAACCCTGCTGAATGACCGGTTTTCGGCGGGCAAATTAGCATATACACTGCATTTAACCGGCCGCATTGCTGCCTTTCCTTCGGTGCCCAAGAGAAAAGCCTTTCAAGTGGCAGAGGAGCGTATCCTGATCCGCATGTATAAGATGAAGATGGCACCGTGTGCGGCCACCCTGCGCACAGCCGCCGAGGCAGCGCTCGAAAATGGGGTGCGGGCCCAGGCTGGCTCGGCCGAAGAAACCTTGTATGAGCTCCAGGTGCACCAAGTCGAACTGGAGATGCAAAACGAGGCCTTACGCCAGAAACAGATCGAGGTGGAGGAAGCGCGCAAGCGTTATCAGGACCTGTTCGAGTTTGCCCCGGTCGTTTATCTGACGCTCACCACGGACAGAATGATTGCCGAGATCAATCTGACAGCTTGCCGCCTGCTGGGAGTGGATCGAAAGCATCTGTTGCGCCGGCAGTTCGCCTCCCTGGTCATTGCCGACGATCAAGATCGCTGGGCTCAGCTATTCCTGGAGAGGAATGCGAAGGAGAATGGCAGCATTGAGCTATCCATACGCCGTGCTGATGGCGCTGCATTGCACGCGCACGTGGACTATTCAATGGTGGCGGGAGAGATGCGTCTTGCCATGAGCGACGTCACCGCATTGAGGAAGGCCGAGCTGGAAAGCAGCCTGTTCCTCCAGCGAATCGCCAGGCTTACGGGCCGGGAGCGTGAGGTACTTCGCTACGTCATGAGTGGCATCCCCAATGCTGAAGTCGCAGCCCGGCTGAAAGTCAGTCTCCGGACCGTAGAAGGCCACCGTGGGCGCATCCTGCTCCGGACCGGGACTCGCTCTTTTCTCGAATTGTCGCAGCTCGCCGCAAGAACCGGCTGCTTGCTCGCCGATACCGAGCCCGGCGCT
>JBIJCY010000317.1:0-3716 GCA_044344385.1 Rhodocyclaceae bacterium
CTGAGTTTTAGTTATTACTCACCGGAGAATGCTGGATGAAAATCACGAAAATTGCTGCCCTGCTAACGCTGGCTGTTGCCGGCGTTACGGCCTCTTCCGCAAGTTTTGCCCAGATCGTCAAAATTGACGGTTCGAGCACCGTTTATCCGATCACCGAAGCCGTTGCTGAAGACTTCCAGAAACTCAAGAAGAACGCGATCAAGGTCACCGTGGGTATCTCCGGTACGGGCGGCGGTTTCAAGAAATTCTGCCGTGGCGAAACCGATATCTCCAATGCCTCACGTCCGATTCTGGCCAAGGAAATGGATGCCTGCAAGGAAACCGGCGTTCAATATGTTGAACTGCCGATTGCCTACGATGCGCTGACGGTGGTTATCAATCCGCAAAACGACTGGGCAAAAACGCTGACCGTTGCCGATCTGAAAAAGATCTGGGAGCCGGGTGCGCAGGGCACTCTGAAGAGCTGGAAAGACGTGAATCCCGCATTCCCCGATGTGCCGCTCAAGCTTTATGGTCCGGGTTCAGATTCCGGTACCTTTGACTATTTCACCGAAGCCATTGTCGGCAAGGCAAAATCGTCACGTGGCGACTATACCGCGTCGGAAGACGACAACGTGCTGGTGCAGGGTGTCTCGCGCGACAAGGGTGGTCTCGGCTACTTCGGTTTTGCCTACTACATTGAAAACCAGAAGAAATTGAAAGCTGTGGGCGTCGATGGTGGCAAGGGCGCGGTTCTGCCTTCACCGGAAGCGGTGGAAAACGGCACTTATGCGCCGCTGTCGCGTCCGATCTTCATCTACGTCAATGCCAAGTCAATGGATAAGCCTGAAATCAGGGAGTTCATCGAGTACTACCTGAAGAATGCACCGAAGCTGGTCAAGGAAGTGAAGTACGTGCCGCTGCCGCAAAAAGCCTATGACATCGCGGGTGAGCACTTCAAGCACAAGAAGCTTGGTACGGTGTTTGGCGGCAAGGAAGAAATCGGTCTGAAGATCGAAGACCTGCTCAAGCGCGAAGCCAAGATGTAATTGCCTGAGTCGCCGCGCCGTCATGTGAATCCGACGGCCGGCGAGCGCTGACTCCTTTTTGTACAATAGCCTCTGGCCTATTAATATCCCATGTCTGCGACTGCCTTGAGCGAATTGCACCAACCCATGATGCCTTCCGATAACGTCAGTGATCGTCTGCTTAAACGGCATACCCGTCATCTGAAAGAGAAAGCGATTGAAATTGTGCTGCTGTGTGCGGCGCTGGTTTCGGTCGCGACAACGGTCGGTATCGTCTTTATCCTGGTCAAGGAATCGCTGGATTTCTTTAAGCACGTGTCGTTGTATGACTTTCTCACCGATACGCAATGGACGCCACTGTTCGACGATGCACACTACGGCATCATGGTGCTGGTATCCGGCACCCTGACGAGTTCATTGGTCGCTTTGCTGGTGGCGATTCCGCTTGGGACGACCATCGCCATCTACCTGTCGGAATTTGCGCCGCACAAAGTGCGTGAAATCGCCAAACCCTTCCTTGAGTTGCTCGGCGGCGTGCCGACCATCGTTTATGGATATTTTGCGCTGCTCGTCGTGACGCCTATTCTGCAAATGTTCATTACCGACATGCCTGGTTTCAGCCTGCTTTCTGCCGGTCTGGTGATGGGGATCATGATTGTTCCCTACATCAGCTCGATTGCCGAAGATGCCATGCGCGCCGTGCCGATGAGCCTGCGTGAAGGTTCGTATGCGATGGGCGCTACGCGTTTTCAGACAGCGATCAAGGTGGTTACGCCAGCGGCGATGTCCGGTCTTGCCGCTGCGTATATTCTCGGCATTTCGCGTGCGGTGGGTGAGACGATGATTCTTGCTGTCGCTGCGGGCATGCAGCCTAACCTGACGTGGAATCCGTTGGAGCCGGCGGCGACGATTACCGCCTATATCGTGCAGGTGGCGCTTGGCGATCTGCCGCATGGCTCGATCGGTTATCAGACGATCTTCGCTGCCGGCCTGACGTTGATGATGATTACGCTGTTTTTTAACATCATTGGCCACATCATGCGCAAGCGCTATCGCGAGGCTTATTGATATGAATACTGAACAGAAGCTGCAACATATTCGCCGCATCATCGCGCGTGCCAAGCGCTTTGATCTCGCTTTTTCCTTGATCGGTATTCTTTCGCTGATGATTGGTGTTCTGGTTTTCAGTGCCCTGTTCGGGCAGATGCTGATTGACGGTGCGCCGCGCTTTGCGCTGGAATTTTTTACTTCTTTCCCGTCGCGTCGCGCCGAAAACGCCGGCATTCTTTCGGCCTGGGTCGGTTCTATTCTGGTCATGCTGGTGACGGCGTTTGCGGCTGTGCCGCTCGGTGTGGCGTCGGGGATTTATCTCGAAGAATATGCGCCAAAAAATCTGCTGACCGACATCATCGAAATCAACGTGACCAATCTGGCCGGTGTGCCGTCGATTGTCTATGGCCTGCTGGCGCTCGGAATTTTTGTTTATCAGTTTGGTTTCGGGCAAAGCATCCTGTCGGCCGGCCTGACGCTGGCGCTGTTGATTCTGCCCATCGTTATTGTTGCGACACGTGAGGCGATCCGCTCGATTCCCGGTTACATCCGTGAGGGTTCGTACGCTTGTGGTGCAACGCAGTGGCAAACGGTGCGCTACCACATCCTGCCGTATTCATTGCCCGGCATCCTGACCGGTGTGATCATCGGTCTGGCGCGCGCCATTGGCGAGACAGCGCCGATTATCACCATCGGTGCGCTGACGTTTATCGCTTTTCTGCCGCCTACGCCGGTTCAGGATGCTTTCCCCTTTGTGAATATGGATTGGCTGACCGCACCTTTTACCGTCATGCCGATCCAGATGTTCAACTGGACCTCGCGTCCTGAAGCGGCTTTCCAGCATAACGCTGCAGCGGCTGGTTTTATTCTCGTGCTGATGACCTTGTCGATGAATGCCATCGCCATTTACGTCCGCTATCGTCTGCGCAAAAACATCAAGTGGTAATCAAAATGTCGACCGATACTCCTCAAATCAAGGCTCAGGCACGTGATCTGAATTTTTACTACGGCAGTTTTCAGGCGCTAAAGGGCCTGAACATGCCGGTGTACGATAAGCAGGTGACGGCGCTGATCGGTCCCTCGGGTTGCGGTAAATCAACCTTCCTGCGTTGCTTCAACCGCATGCACGATCTTTATCCGGGTAACCGCTACGAAGGCGGAATCAATTTTTACCCCGACAACACCAATCTGCTCTCGGACAAGGTTGATCCAATCGAGGTGCGCATGCGCATCAGCATGGTGTTCCAGAAGCCGAACCCCTTCCCCAAGTCGATCTACGAGAACGTTGCTTACGGCTTGCGCGTGCGCGGTGAGAATCGGCGCGCAGTGCTCGATCAAAAGGTCGAGGAAGCCTTGCGTAGCGCGGCGCTGTGGAATGAAGTGAAGGATCGCCTGAGCGAGCTTGCGTTCAATCTGTCGGGTGGTCAGCAGCAGCGTTTGTGTATTGCCCGCGCGCTGGCAACCGATCCTGAGCTGATGCTGTTCGACGAGCCGACCTCGGCGCTCGACCCAATTGCTACCGCCAGTATTGAGGAGCTTGTGTCCGAACTCAAAGAGAAGGTCACCATCCTGATCGTTACCCACAACATGCAGCAGGCGGCACGAATTTCAGATCACACGGCCTATATGTATCTTGGTGAGCTGATCGAGTTCGGTGTG
>JBIJCY010000293.1:0-3998 GCA_044344385.1 Rhodocyclaceae bacterium
TGCACCCGGCGCTGGCCAGCCTTTTGCTGCAGGCAGCGAGCGAGGTGCACGGCAAGAGTGGTTTCTTCCAAAAATCCGGGGAGTTTCCTGCCTATCGTGATCACACCTTTGAGCTTTCTGCCGATGCAGAGCGCTATTACCGTTCAGGGACGCCTTTCCTTCAGCGTTACCTGCCGTTCTGGGTTGCCGTTCTGGTTGAGCGACTGTTTGTCTTGTTGCTGCCCTTGTTTGCCCTGCTTCTGCCGCTATTGCGCATCGCGCCGGCAATCTACTCTTGGCGTGTCCGTTCGAAGATATTCAAGTGCTATGGCGAGCTGAAATTTCTCGAAAATGATTTGCGGCAACAGTACGATCCAGCCCGTCGCGCCGAGTATCTTGAGCGCCTGGATCGCATCGAGGAAGATGCCAATACGCGTAACATCCCGCTCGCCTTCAGCGATCTGCTTTATACCTTGCGTGAGCACATCAATTTCGTCCGTCATAAGCTGCGCAAGCTGGATGCCCCGGCTGCCAAGGAGGCTGTCGAGTGAAATCCTTCATGATTGCCAACCCGAAAGGTGGTTCGGGCAAGTCGACGCTGGCCACCAATCTGGCCGGCTATTTTGCACGTTGTGGCCATGAAGTCATGCTCGGCGATATCGACCGGCAGCAATCGTCACGCGAATGGTTGCGCTTGCGCTCGAAGGCGCTGCCACCGATTCAGAGTTGGGAGATCGAGCGTGACAAACCGGCACGGCCGCCCAAGGGAACCAGTCATGTCGTGCTCGATACGCCGGCCGGCCTGCACGGCAAGGCGTTGGACCGGGTGCTGAAAATCGTCAACCGGGTGATCATCCCGGTGCAGCCTTCGCTATTCGATATTCTCGCGACGCGGCATTTTCTTGATGCGCTGCTCGAAGAAAAAGCGGTACGCAAGGAGCAGGCGTTTGTTGCCGTTGTCGGCATGCGTGTCGATGCGCGAACCCGTGCAGCGGGCGAACTCGAGCGGTTTTTGTCATCGTATGATTTGCCGGTTCTTGCTTATCTGCGCGATACACAAGTCTATGTGCAGGCAGCAGCCAACGGGCTGACCCTATTTGACCTCTCAGCCTCGCGCGCCGAGAAGGATGTTGAGCAGTGGCAGCCGATTGTCGATTGGGTGAATCAAGGCGTTTGAGAATGCATAAGCGATGACATCCGCACTGACTGACGACGAAATCGATGATCGTTTTTTGTTTTTGGCGAGAAGCACATTATTGCCACGCTTGGGCAATTCATCTATCAGAGTATCCTCGTTTCCGTCCTGCTCAACGACGGCAAGGATTTTATTCTGACCGCGCTGCTTGAGGCGAGACCTGAGGCGCTTATTTTTGATCTGGGCGGAGATGCGCAGGCAAATCAGCGGCTGTTAAAGTCGGCCTCGTGTGTTTTTGTGACGGCGGTCAACGGTATTCGGGTTCAGTTTTCGTCGTCAGGCCGCGTCAAACAAGTTCGCTGGGGTGATGCTGATGCTTTGGCGGTCAGCTTGCCGGCACGGGTGCTGCGTCTTCAGCGCCGTGAGGCTTACCGAATCGTGGCGCCGGTTGTTAACGGCCTCTCCGTGCAATTGCAATCGATCCAGCATGGCGTCTATTGCGATCAACTGTCGTTAATTCACAATCTCAGTGTCTTTGGTTTTTGCGCTGGCTTTTCCCAGCGTCCTGACCTGGAGGTGGGGCAGAAGGTTGTGCGTATCACGTTTGCCCTGCCTGAGTGGCGCGTTATTGAGGGTGAGGGGGTGGTTCGTCACGTGACCGAATTTGCCGATGTTTCTGGCAAACAGAGTTACCGCGTGGGTGTGGCGTTCAAGGACTTGCCGAGATCGATGGAGGTTGCAATTCAGCGATACATCATTGAGCTTGAGCATGCTCGACGCAATATGTCTTTGGGTTAGCGGTGCGCTGCTTGCTTAGTCTTTTTGAGGCCTCAGCTGGCTAACAAACCATTGCAGGGCCTTGCCTTTCTGGCCGGTTCGCCACGCCAGATAGAGCGGGATTGGCTGGCGTGCTTCCTCTGTTTTAAGGATTACCAGGCGTCCGGTGGCAGTTTCAGCTTCGGCGCGTTCGCGTGCGAGATACCCCACCCCGAGGCCGGCAATTTGCGCCGCGATTTTGCTGCGCATGTCTGGTACGGTCAGCACCTCCTGCCCGGAAATCAGGCCGCTACTGCGCACGGCTAACTGGCGTGAGGTGTCGGCAACGGCGATGGCGCGGTATTTGCGGATTTCAGCGGTGGCGATCGGTTCTTTCAGGCTGGCCAGCGGATGATGCGGCGCGATGGCAAATACGAACTCGACGGTCGTCAGCATGTGCGTACTGAAGCCGCCGCCCGCCGGTATGTCGCCTGAAGCGCCGATGGCCAGGTCAGCGCGGCCGGTAATCAGTGCGTCCCAGCAACCGCCGAGTACTTCATGACTGATGCGAATTTCCGTGCCGCGCGATTTCTGGTCAAAAGCGGTATAGAACCCGTCGAGTAAGGGGAACAGGCTTTCGGTCGCGATCAGGCCATCGACGGCGATACGCAGTTCGGTTTCCCATCCGGTGGCGACGCGGCGTGCGCGGCATTCCAGTTCGTCGGCTGCATGTAGTAGCGTCCGCCCATCGTCAAGCAAACACCGGCCGGCCGGTGTCAGGACAGCGCGCCGCCCGCTGAGCGAAAACAACGGGAAGCCAAGATCGCCTTCGAGTTTTTTAACTGCGTGCGTCAGTGCCGAAGGTACGCGATGCATGGCTTGTGCGGCGGCTGCGTAACTGCCGCGGGTTTCGATGGCGTCGATGATCTGCAGGGCTTCGAGCGAAATCTTCATCGTGAAAGCGCAATAAGTGTTAGGTGAAAAATATTGAACAGTTTGAGCAAAACTATTCGCTGGTTTGTCTTTAAGTCAGCATCTAGTATAGCGATAACGTTTGAATTTTTTGCAAAGGAGTTCTTGATGATTCAACTTCGGGCCAGTGCGTCACGTGGTTTTGCCGATCACGGTTGGCTGGTGGCGCGCCACAGTTTTTCGTTTGCCGATTATTACGATCCGGCCGAGATGGGCTGGGGCGTGCTGCGCGTAATCAACGAGGATCGTGTCGCGCCCGGCAAGGGCTTTGCCACTCACGGGCATCGCGACATGGAAATTGTGACCTATGTCATCGACGGGTCGCTTGAGCATCGCGACAGTCTGGGCAACGGCGAGGTCATTCGTCCGGGGGAGGTGCAGCGCATGAGTGCAGGTAGCGGTGTCCGGCATAGCGAATTCAATCCGTCAGCGACTGAATCGACACATCTGCTGCAGATCTGGATCGAGCCGCGCGAACGCGGCATCGCGCCGGGTTACGAGCAGCAACCGCTGGCGCCTGGCGATAATGTCTGGCGGTTGATCGCCTCGCCCGATGCATCTCATGGCAGCACGCTGATCCATCAGGATGCGACGCTGCGCGCAGTGCGCCTGAAAAGCGGCGCTGCCCTTGACTACGCCCTCGATCCGCATCGCCTGGCTTACGTTCATCTGGTGCGTGGTGCGCTGGTTCTCAACGGACTGGAAATGCGCGACGGCGACGGTGCAAAGATTGCCCGCGAGTCGGCTCTGCACTTTACGGGAAGTGAAGAAAGCGAAGTTCTTTTGTTCGATCTACCGCAGCACAACGGAGAAATGTCATGACCAGAATCGCCATCGTTTATCACAGCGGCTACGGGCACACCGCAAAGCAGGCGCAGGCCGTGCTTGAAGGAGCTGCATCGGTCACCGGCGGCACGGCAAAGCTCTATCCGGTCGCTGATCTTGGTGAGGCGCAGTGGGCCGAACTGGATGCCGCCGACGCCATTGTCTTCGGTGCGCCGACTTATATGGGCAGCGCCTCGGCGCCGTTCAAAGCCTTCATGGATGCGAGTTCGAAAGCATGGTTCACGCAAAAGTGGAAGAACAAGGTCGCCGGTGGCTTTACCAATTCAGCGTCAATGAACGGCGACAAGCTCAATACGCTGGTGCAGTTCGC